>NZ_JBOY01000062.1:0-62670 GCF_000647775.1 Pseudomonas sp. RL
CTTCGACCCCAAACTGGCGCTTGCGCGGTAGGGAGCAAGACGGTATCTACGTCCCCTGGACGCCCTTTTCTACCTCAATCCTACCGATACTGGCCGTTGCGCCCATGCGCCGGCATGGCCTGGTTGCCGCGCAGGGCAATCATCGGCGGCACGTCGATCCAGTCGATGCCCTGGGCGGCCAGTTTGGGCAGCTCGCGTTCCAGCACCGCCAGGGTGCTGGCGTGCGGGTGGCCGATCATGACCACGGAGCCCTCGCGGCGGGCGATGTCGAGGCCGCGCTGGAAGGCGGCGGCGACTGCTTCCGGGCGGCTGTCGTGATCCAGAAACAGATCGCGGGACAGACTGGCCAGCGCAATGCGCTGGGCGTTGGCTGCCGCCACGGTCTTCGGCGTGGTACGGCTGTCAACGAAGAACAGGTGGCGGCGCTGCAGTTCCGGCATGAGCACCTGCATGGCGGCGTCATCGGCCGTCATGCGGCTGCCCATGTGGTTGTTCAGCCCGCTGGCATGCGGCACTTCGCGCAGTGCCGCCTCCAGGCGCTCCAGCCAGACGAAGGGCGGTTGGTTGGGCAGCCACGCGAAGGCGCCGTCGGCGGGGGCCATGGGCATGTGCAGCATCACCGTGCGCCCGGCGCGGTGGGCATCGCGGGCCAGGCTGGTCGCGTGCGGCGCGTCCGGCAGTATGGCCAGGGCGACCGGGCCGGGCAGAGCCAGCACGCGCCGGTCGCGCTCCGGGTCATGGCCCAGGTCATCGATGATCAGGCTCAGGCGCACCGGCTGTGCTGCCTGGGTAACGGCCGCGAACAGCAGGCCGAGCGCGACACACAACGCGCGCCAAGGCATAGGAAACCTCATTCGTGACGGAATTGCCTCTGTATCGGCCGCCACGGCCGCCGCAACAGGCCGCCCATCACTGACCGCGGGTGATATTCAGCCCCTTGAGCAGATTCAGCGCCTGACCCAGCTGGTAATCCTCATCCTGCGGGCGTGGTGTGCGGACGGCCTTGCCGTTGCTGGGACGGTCTGCGCCGCCATTGCCGTTGCCCAGGTGACCGGCCAGATCGGCTTCCTTCACGCCGGCCATTTCGTCCTCGCGGGTCAGGCGCGCACGCTGTACCTCGATGTCGGGCACGATGCCCTGGGCCTGGATTGAGCGTCCGTTGGGGGTGTAGTACAGCGCGGTGGTGAGCTTCAGGGCGCGGTCGTTGTTGAGCGGCAGAACGGTCTGCACCGAGCCCTTGCCGAAGCTGTCGGTGCCCATCACCACGGCGCGGCGGCTGTCCTGCAGGGCGCCGGCGACGATCTCGGCGGCCGAGGCGCTGCCACCGTTGATCAGCACCACCAGCGGCACGCCCTGGCTGGCATCGGCCGGGTCGGCCGAGAAGCGCAGCTCGGAGTTGGCGATGCGACCCTGGGTGTAGACGATCAGCCCTTTCGTCATGAAATGGTCGGCGACTTCCACCGCCGCCTGCAGCACGCCGCCGGGGTTGTTGCGCAGGTCCATCACCAGGCCTTTCAGGGGCGCCTTGTTGTCCTTGCGCAGGCTGGCCAGGGCCTTGCCGACTTCCGCGCCGGTGTTGACCTGGAACTGGGTGATGCGCAGGTAGCCGTAACCGTCCTCGAGCACCTCGGTGCGCACGCTCTGCACCTTGATGACCGCGCGGGTCAGCGTCACGTCGAACGGCTGGCCGCCTTCGCGCACGATGGTCAGCTCCACCTTGCTGCCGGGCTTGCCACGCATCATGTCCACGGCTTCCTGCATGCTCATGCCCTTGGTCGGCTGGCCATCGATGCGCACGATCAGGTCGCCCGCCTCGATGCCGGCGCGCGACGCGGGAGTGTCGTCGATGGGCGAGACGACGCGGATGAAGCCGTCCTCCATGCCCACTTCGATGCCCAGTCCGCCGAATTCGCCGCTGGTGCTTTCCTGCAATTCCTGGAAGGCCTGCGGGTCCAGATAGGCGGAGTGCGGGTCCAGGTTGCTGAGCATGCCGCGGATGGCGTTTTCCAGCAGGGTCTTGTCGTCCACCGGCTCGACGTAGGCGCTCTTGATGCGGTCGAGGACCTCGGCGAAGGTGCGCAAGTCGTCCAGCGGCAACTGCGCGCGGGCGGCCGTGCTGGTGGACGGATCGGTGGGTGCGCTGCTCTGCGCGTGGGCTCCCCCTGCTGCCAGCGCCAGGCACAGGGCCAGGCTCTGTGTAGTAGTGCGGAAAATGGGGCGCTGCTGCATGGGGAAACTCCAGGTTTGCGGGATGGCGCGCTCAGCCTTGCGCGCGGCACCACTGGGCCGGGTCGCTCGGGCGACCTTGCTGGCGAATGGCGAAGTACAGCGCGGGAACGCTCTGCCCGCCACTGCTGCCGACGGTGGCGATGGTATCACCGGCGGCAACGATGTCGCCGGCCTCCTTGAGCAGCGCCTGGTTGTGGCCGTAGAGGCTCAGGTAGCCGCCGCCGTGGTCGAGGATCAGCAGCAGGCCGGCGCCGCGCAGCCATTCGGCGAATACCACCTTGCCGCCGTGCACGGCGCGCACCGGCTGGCCGGCCGATGCGCCGATCAGTACGCCGTCCCAGGTGGTGCGCGAGTCCTCACCGCGTGGCGCGCCGAAACGGGCGATCAGTCTTCCTTCCACCGGCCAGGGCAACTTGCCCTGGGCCTGTCCGAAGGGGCCGCCGTAATAGCGCACCGCGGTATTGCTCAGCCAGGGCGCCTCGTCGGCGGGTGCCTGGCGGCGCTGCTCGGCAAGCTGCCGCTGACGCGCGGCTTCCGCCTCGCGTTCACGGGCCTGGCGGGCCAGGGTTTCCTCGATGGTTTTGAGCACCTGCTGCAGCTCGGCCTGTTCACGCTGGCGTTCCTGCAGGCGGTCGGCGCGGTTGGCGCTGTCGCGGTTCAGACGCGCCAGCACCTGCTGGCGTTCCTTGCGCACCTCGGCCAGGCGCGCCTGGCGCTCGCCCAGCGCCTGCTGCTTGCGGGCCAGGGCCTCGCTGTGGACAGTGCGCTGGCGCTCCAGCTCGCCCAGCTGTTCGCGGGTGCGGGCGTAGTCGGCCAGCTGCTCCAGGCGTGCCCGGTTCAGGTACTCGTAATAGGTCAGGGTGCGGGAGAAGGTGGCGGGATCCTGCTGGTTGAGCAGCAGCTTGAGGGGTTCGGCGCCACCGCTCTGGTACAGCGAGCGGGCCTGCTGGCCGATCAGTCGTTGCTGTTCGCGGCGCGATTCATCGATTTTTTTTTTCTGCCGCTCGAGGTCATCAAGCTGCTTCTGGTTGTCGCCGGCTTCGCGGCGCAGGTCGCGGATCTGCTTCTCCAGCGCGCCCGCCTCGGTTTCCGTCTGGCGCAGTTGTTGCTGCACCTGGGATTTTTCCCGCTGCAACTGCTCGAGCATTTTCTTCAGCTCCAGCACTTCCTTACGGGCGGCTTCCAGCTGCTGCTCGGTCTGCACCTTGGAATCGGCGCCAGCGGGCGGCGCGAGGCAGGTCAGAAGGGCAAGGAAAAGGGCTCGGAACATGGAGGACACGGCACCTGGATCTGGGGCGTCAAGTATGCCTGCAAACGCAGCCTGAGCGGCAAGCCGGCGACGTAGCGGGCCGAGGGGGCAATCCCCCTCGGCCTTCCAGCTTAGTGCAGTTCGATGATGCTGGTGCCGGTCATTTCCTTGGGCTGCGGCAGGCCCAGCAGTTTCAGCATGGTCGGCGCCACGTCGGCCAATACGCCGCCTGCGCGGATGCTGACGTTGCGCTTGCCGACATAAATGAAGGGCACCGGCTCGCAGGTGTGGGCGGTGTGCGCCTGGCCGGTGACTTCGTCTTCCATCTGCTCGACGTTGCCGTGGTCGGCGGTGATCAGCGCTTCGCCGCCGACCTTGTCCAGTGCGGCGACGATGCGGCCCATGCATTCATCCAGGCATTCCACCGCCTTGACCGCCGCCTCGAACACGCCGGTGTGACCGACCATGTCGCCGTTGGCGTAGTTGACGATGATCACGTCGTAGCGCTGGTGCTCGATGGCGTCGACGATCCGGTCGGTGACTTCCGGCGCGCTCATCTGCGGCTGCAGGTCGTAGGTGGCGACGTTCGGCGAGGGGATCAGGATGCGCTCTTCGCCGGGGAAGGGTTCCTCGCGGCCGCCGGAGAAGAAGAAGGTCACATGGGCGTACTTCTCGGTCTCGGCGATGCGCAGCTGGGTCTTGCCCTGGTTGGCCAGGTACTCGCCCAGCACGTTGGTCAGCGGCTCCGGCGCGAAGGCACTCGGCGCGTCGATGCTGGCGGCGTACTGGGTGAGCATCACGTAGCCCGCCAGTTGCGGCACGCGGGCGCGGGCGAAGCCGGCAAAGTCCTTCTCGACGAAGGCGCGGGTGAGCTCGCGGGCGCGGTCGGCGCGGAAGTTCATGAACACCACGGCGTCGCCATCTTCCACGCGCACCGGTGCGCCAATCACGGTGGCCTTGACGAACTCGTCGCTCTCCTCGCGGGCGTAGGCGGCTTCCAGACCGGCCACGGCGCTGGCGGCCTGGAACTGGCCCTGGCCGTCGACGATCAGGTTGTAGGCTTGCTCCACGCGGTCCCAGCGATTGTCGCGGTCCATGGCGTAGTAGCGGCCGATCAGGCTGGCGATGCGGCCTTTGCCCAGGCGCGCAAAGGTGGCGTCGAGCAGCTCGATGGACGGCTGCGCGCTGCGTGGCGGGGTGTCGCGACCGTCGAGGAAGGCGTGCAGATAGATGTGCTGGGCGCCGCGGCGGGCGGCCAGCTCGACCATGGCGACCAGATGGTCCTGGTGGCTGTGCACGCCGCCATCGGAGAGCAGGCCCATGATGTGCACTGCCTTGCCGGCGGTCACCGCCTTGTCCACGGCGGTGCAGATGGCTGGGTTCTCGAAAAACTCGCCGTCGCGGATCGCCTTGGTGACGCGGGTGAAGTCCTGATAGACGACCCGGCCGGCGCCCAGGTTCATGTGGCCGACCTCGGAGTTGCCCATCTGGCCGTCCGGCAGGCCCACGTCCATGCCCGAGCCGGAAATCAGCCCATGCGGCTGGGTGGCACGCAGACGGTCGTAGACCGGCGTGCTGGCCGCGTGGATGGCGTTGTACTCGGGGCGATCGCTGTGGCCGAAGCCATCCAGAATCATCAGAACCAGGGGTTTGGGCGTAGGCATGGGTCGACTCGCTCGGCGGCTGCACGTGGATGCGAAGGGCGGGGATTCTAAGCGCTGTAGCGCGCTGCGTCACGGCAGGGGCAGGGTGCCGCCCGCCAGGGGCCCTGTGTATACTGCCGGCATTTTACCGTCCGGGAACCTGTAGATGCTTGCGCAGCTGATTGAATTCGTCTCTAACCACTATGTACTGAGCACCCTGCTGGTCGTGCTGCTGATCCTGTTTGCCTTCAACGAGCTGAACAAGGGCGGCCGCAGCCTGAGCAACCGCGAGCTGACGTCGCTGGTCAACAGCGACCAGGGCCTGGTGCTGGATATCCGCGCCAAGAAGGACTTCGACGCCGGCCATATCGTCGGCGCCGTGCACATCCCCTACGACAAGCTGGCCACCCGCATGGTCGAGCTGGAGAAGCACAAGGACAAGACCCTGATCGTCGTGTGCGCCATGGGCCAGACGGCCGGTCCGGCGTGCGCCCAGCTGAAAAAGGCCGGGTTCACCGTGGCCAAGCTGGCGGGCGGCATGGGCAGCTGGCGTGGCGATAACCTGCCCGTGGTGAAATGACATGAACGACGTGGTGATCTATACCACCGCCTGGTGCCCCTACTGCATCCGCGCCAAGCAACTGCTGCAGCGCAAGGGCGTGGCCTTCAAGGAGATCGCCGTGGATGGCAACCCGAGCCTGCGCGCGGAAATGGCCGCCCGGGCCGGCCGCACCTCGGTGCCGCAGATCTGGATCGGTGAGCAGCACGTGGGTGGTTGCGACGATCTTCATGCGCTGGAGCGCGCCGGCCGTCTGGACGCGCTGCTCGCTCAACCTCAATGACAACAAGGCTCAGCCAATGACCGAACAAGCAACTCCGCAGTTCTCCCTGCAGCGCATCTACGTCAAGGACCTGTCCTTCGAAGCCCCGAAGAGCCCGGAGATCTTCCGCCAGGAATGGAACCCGAGCGTTCAGCTGGACCTCAACACCCGCACCAAGACCCTGGACAACGATTTCCACGAAGTGGTGCTAACCCTCTCCGTGACCGTGAAGACCGGCGAGGAAACGGCCTTCATCGCCGAAGTGCAGCAGGGCGGGATCTTCCTGATCAAGGGCCTGGACGCACCGTCCATGAGCCACACCCTGGGCGCCTTCTGCCCGAACATCCTGTTCCCCTACGCCCGCGAGGCGCTGGACAGCCTGGTGACCCGCGGCTCGTTCCCGGCCCTGATGCTGGCGCCGGTGAACTTCGACGCCCTGTACGCGCAGGAAATGGCGCGGGTAAACGCCGAAGCCCAGGGTGCGACCCAGCAGTAAGGGTTTCGCTGAAGAAAAAAGCGCCTGTGGGCGCTTTTTTCGTTTATGCCCCGGCGGCAGTGGGCCGGCACGGCACCTTCATTCGCCGCCGGCAAAGCCCTGCTGGCGCCAGGCCTCATAGACCGTCACCGCCACGGTGTTGGACAGGTTGAGGCTGCGGCAGCCCGGGCGCATGGGCAGGCGCACGCGCTGTTCGGGCGGCAGGGCTTCGCGGATTTCCGGGGGCAGCCCGCGACTTTCCGGTCCGAACAGAAAGGCATCACCGGGTCGGTACTGCACCGCATGGAACGGCTGCGAGCCCTTGGTGGTGAAGGCATAGAGGCGCGGCGCATCCGGCTGGGCAGGCGCGCCGAGCGTCAGCCCGAGGCTGTCGAGGCAGCGCTGCAGGTCGGGGTAACGCTTGAGCGTGGCGAACTCGTGGTAGTCGAGGCCGGCGCGCCGCAGGCGCTTGTCGTCGGTCTCGAAACCCAGGGGCTCGATCAGATGCAGGTGGCTGCCGCTGTTGGCGCACAGCCTGATAATGTTGCCGGTGTTGGGTGGAATCTCCGGCTGGAACAGGATGACGTGGAACATGCAGGACTCGGGACGCGAGGAAGGTGCGCATTCTAGCGCCGATGTGGATCCGCGGCGGCGGGTCTGGCCGCGCTTTCTGCTCGGCCTGGCGGCCACCGGGCTGCTGGTCGGTCTGATGCTCGGCAAATGGCTTAACCCGGGACCGGCCTACCTGCTGGAGGTGCGCGAAGCGCCGAATGGGCTGGTGCTGTGGTTCGATCGCGAGCCGCTGGCGCCGCGTCTGCAAACGCTGGATGGTGCGTTGCTGGTGCAGCTGGACGACGCCCAGGGCGCTGCCCAGGCAGGACGCCTGGCGCTGGACCAGGGCGAAGTGCGCTGGCGGTTGCGAATGGCGGATTCGGCGCTGCTGCTGTCGTTCGTCGCCACCCGGCCGCTGCGGGCCGAGTGGCGGGGCGAGGCGCGCGGCGGCCAGTGGCGCCTGGAGTTGCGCCTCGCTGGTGCGGAATAAAAGGGGGAGTCCCGGCCTGCCTAGTACCGAGGTCCCCAGAAACTGACGCAGGATATTAAGCAGAGAATGTGCCAGTTTCGTGACAGCTGGCATCGGCGCTGGATGCGCGAATGGCGCCGGGTTGTTGGTTCAGACAGAAATGGCTTCGCACGCTTTGGGTGCATGGCGCGGGGAATGGCGCCCTGCTGTGGACCTGTGGGACCGGCTTTACGCCGGCCGGCGAGGCCCGCATCTCGCACCTACGAGCGTCGGCCGGCGTAAAGCCGGCCCCACAGGGGATACGGCGGGGCATCCGCAGGAGCGGCTTGGCCGCGATGTTTTTGAGGCGGGCCGCAGCCAGAAGCTTGCGACTGAAGTCGCTCCTACAAAAGCAAAGTTCGCACGAGCCTAGACCTCGTCCGCGTCATCCTCGTCGCCGCCGGCGACGTTCATGCCCAGTTCCTTGATCTTGCGCGTGAGAGTGTTGCGGCCCCAGCCGAGCAGCAGTGCGGCGTCGCGGCGGCGGCCGGCGGTGTGCTTGAGGGCGGTCTCGATCATGATGCGCTCGAACACTGGCACGGCGACATCCAGCAGGTTGCTCTGGCCGCGCGCCAGCGCCTGGTCGGCCCACAGGCGCAGACCCTGTTCCCAGTTGCCAGCGGGCTGCGGCTCCTGGTTCTGGCTGAGCAGCTCAGGCGGCAGCTCATCGACGTGCACCTCGCGACCGGAGGCCATCACGGTGATCCAGCGGCAGGTGTTCTCCAGCTGGCGCACGTTGCCGGGCCATGGCAGGTTGCTCAGGTACTCCTCGGTGTCCGGCTTGAGCAGCTTGGGCTCCACGGACAGTTCGCGGGCTGCGCGCGCCAGGAAGTGCCGGGCCAGCGTTGGAATGTCCTCGCGGCGGTCGGCCAGGCGCGGGATGTGGATGCGGATGACGTTCAGGCGGTGGAACAGGTCCTCGCGGAACTTGCCTTCTCGGACCAGGGTTTCCAGGTCCTGGTGGGTGGCGGCGATGATGCGCACATCCACCTTGACCGGCGTGTGGCCGCCGACCCGGTAGAACTCGCCATCGGCCAACACGCGCAGCAGGCGGGTCTGGGTGTCGGCAGGCATATCGCCGATCTCGTCGAGGAACAGCGTTCCGCCATCGGCTTGCTCGAACCGGCCGCGGCGCTGGTTGGCGGCGCCGGTGAAGGCGCCCTTCTCGTGGCCGAACAGCTCGGACTCCATCAGGTCCTTGGGAATCGCGGCCATGTTGAGGGCGATGAACGGCGAATGGGCGCGCGGACTGTGGCGGTGCAACGCATGCGCTACCAGCTCCTTGCCGGTACCCGATTCGCCGTTGATCAGCACGGTGATGTTGGACTGCGACAGGCGGCCGATGGCGCGGAACACCTCCTGCATCGCTGGCGCCTCGCCGATGATTTCCGGGGTATGCGGCTGTACGGCCGGAGCGGCCTGGCTCTGTTGCTCGCGGGCGTGCAGGCTGGCGCGCTTGACCAGCGATACGGCCTCGTCCACGTCGAACGGCTTGGGCAGGTACTCGAAGGCGCCCCCCTGGTAGGAGGCCACCGCGCTGTCGAGGTCAGAGTGGGCGGTCATCACGATGACCGGCAGGCGCGGATGCTGGCGGCGGATCTGCGCGAGCATTTCCAGGCCGCTGGTGCCCGGCATGCGGATGTCGGAAATGATCACGTCCGGCTGTTGGCGGCTGAGCCGGCCAAGCAGGCTGTCGGCGCTGTCGAAGCTCTGGGTGGTCAGGCCGCCCTGTTGCAGGGCCTTTTCCAGTACCCAGCGGATGGAGCGGTCGTCGTCGACGATCCAGACGGTTTCGCTGTGGCTCATGAGGGGGCTGCTCCTTGTTCCAGCGGCAGGCTGATGGAAAACACGGTATGCCCGGGCTGGCTCTCGCATTCCACCAATCCCTGGTGCTGACTGATGATGCTCTGGGCGATGGCCAGGCCCAGGCCGGTGCCGTCCGGGCGGCCACTGACCATGGGGTAGAAGATGGTTTCCTGAAGCTCGGGCGGAATGCCCGGGCCGTTGTCGATGATCTCGATGCGCACCGCCAGGCGGTGGCGCTGGTGGCCGATGGTGAACTGGCGCAGGGCGCGGCTGCGCAGGGTGATCTGCGGCGCCGGCTGGCGGCTATCGCCGAGGGCCTGCAGGGCGTTGCGGGCGATGTTGAGCACCGCCTGGATCATCTGCTCCTGATCGATCAGCACCTCGGGAATGCTCGGGTCGTAGTCGCGCAGCAGCGGCACGCGTCCCTGGCTTTCCGCCTCGACCAGGCTGGCGACGCGTTCCAGCACCTCGTGGATGTTGGCCGGGCGCAGCTGCGGCAGCTTGTTGGTGCCGAGCATGCGGTCCACCAGATTGCGCAGTCGATCGGCCTCTTCAATGATCACGTTGGTGTAGTCACGCAGCGCCTCGTCGGGCAGCTCGCGGGCCAGCAGCTGCGCCGCGCCGCGAATGCCGCCCAGCGGGTTCTTGATCTCGTGGGCGAGGCCGCGCACCAGCATCCGCGAGGTCTCCAGCTGGGATTGCTGCGCCTCTTCCTTGGTGATGCGCAGCAGGCGATCCCGCGGGTGTACTTCCACTAGCAGGCGGTTGCGACCGTGCTCGACGATGGGCGTGACAGCGTAGTCGACGGTCAGCGGCTGGCCGCCGAGGGTGACCAGGGTGGCCTCGCGCTTGGTGAACGGGTGCGCCTGTTCGACCGCCTGGCGCAGGGCGCCCAGCGCTTCCGGCGATTCGGTGAAGAGCTCGCTGATGAACTGCCCATGGCTGCGCTGCCCACTGACGGCCAGTAGCATCTCGGCGGCCGGGTTCATGTATTCCAGGCACAGCCGTTCGTCCAGCAGAAGCGTGGCGGTGTTCAGGTTGTCGAGCAGCAGCCGGTGTGGGGCGTCGTTGGACATGGCGATCGCTTATCTCGTTCGAGGCCTCGTAAAAATGCAAGAAGCAAACCAGCAGGCCCGAAAAGGGCGCAAATCGGCGCCGGCAAGCCTGATGGATGTGCATCGCCGGTCAGGTCGCGAATAATCATGCACCACGATGGTGCGCGATGCCTGTTTATGGTGCGGGTTTCGTCGGCGGGAGATGGCGGGGATTGCATTCGGGGCGCTTGCGATCCTCGCCATCCGCCGCGCAGGGCCGCAGTCGGCGCTTTTGGATCAGCGAGGGGCGCTGGATATGGACGATCTGTTCGGCGCTGGCGGCCAGCACGCGTTCCGTTTCATCGATGATCTGTGCGACCAGTCGATGGCTGCCGCGGTCCAGGTTGCGCAGCTGCAGGCCGGACTGCGGCTGACCATCGAGCATCAGCCGATAGGCATGGCCGGGCAGCAGCGGCGGCTCGCTGCCCAGTTCCACCCGCAGGTCGCCGGAAACGTCGGGATGGGCGGCGTCCGGGCGCGGGGAAAGGATGGCCAGGTGCCGATAGGGCGAGCGTTGCTGCGTGCGCACCAGGTTGGGTGTCGTGGTGGGCGCTGCGGGTGCGGACAGCGCGGGCATCCGGTTGATGGGACGCGGGGCCAGCGGTTGTGCGCCATCGTGGGGCGGGCGGTCGCTGAACATCAGGGCGCCGCTGGCGTCGCGATAGCTGTACACCTGGGCCAGGGTGATCCCGGGCAGCAGGGCCAGTAACCAGAGAGTGTGACGCATCAGGGGGCGGGCCGGTTTGGGGTCGGACGAGGCGGGGCTGGTCGCGCCGGGCTGTTCACGCTGATGCGCTGCACCGTGAAGGTCAGTGCATCGCTTTGCTGAATCGGCCGGCCGCGGGCGTCCAGCACCTGCACCACCAGGCTGTGGGTGCCGCGGTCGGCCTGGCGGACTGTCAGGGGCGTGCCCTGAGTCGCGGGGCCGTGCGGATTGCCATCCAGCAGCAGGCGCAGACTGTGTCCCCGGGACAGCGGTGGCTCCACGGCGACCTCGACATCGAAGGTGCCGTTGTTGGCGCGCAGTGCCTCGTCATCCGGCAGGTTGGTGATCTCCAGCCGTGCGTAGCGCTGGGTTGTCGGCAGGGCGGGGCGCTCGGCGGGTGTGCTCGGCGCAGGTGGGGCGATGGGGGTGAGGGGCGACGGTTCAACGCGCTGGGCGGGCTGCCCTTGCGGCGGGCGGTCGCTGAACACCGTGCGGCCCTGTGCGTCGGTGTAGCGGTAGATCTCGGCGGCGGCCGGTGCGGCCAGCAGGCCGAGCAGGCAGGCGGTGAACAGGCGCATGGGGCATCTCCACGGATTCGGGACAAGCCTTGCACCGGCAGGCGGGACTGGCAAGGACGCCCGGCGCGGAATGTGGTGGAGATAAAACAAACCCCCGCGCGGCAGGGCCGGGCGGGGGTTCGTCATGCCGGGGAGGCGATCAGACGCTGTAGTACAGGTCGTATTCCAGCGGGTGCACGAAGGTGCGCACCTTGATCTCTTCCTCGGACTTCAGCTCGATGTAGGCATCGATGAAGTCGTCGGAGAACACACCGCCCTTGGTCAGGAAGGCGCGGCCCTTGTCCAGCTCTTCCAGGGCTTCCTTCAGGCTGCCGCACACCTGCGGGATCTGCTTGGATTCTTCCGGCGGCAGGTCATACAGGTTCTTGTCGGCGGCGTCGCCGGGGTGGATCTTGTTCTGGATACCGTCCAGGCCGGCCATCAGCAGGGCGGCGAAGCACAGGTAGGGGTTGGCCGCCGGGTCCGGGAAGCGCGCCTCGATGCGGCGGGCCTTCGGGCTGGTGACGTACGGGATACGGATGGAAGCGGAACGGTTGCGGGCCGAGTAGGCCAGCATGACCGGGGCTTCGAAGCCCGGGACCAGACGCTTGTAGGAGTTGGTCGACGGGTTGGTGAAGCCGTTCAGGGCCTTGCCGTGCTTGATGATGCCGCCGATGAAGTACAGGGCGGTCTCGGACAGGCCGGCATAGCCTTCGCCCGCGAAGGTGTTCTTGCCATCCTTGGAGATGGACATGTGCACGTGCATGCCGGAGCCGTTGTCGCCATACAGGGGCTTGGGCATGAAGGTCACGGTCTTGCCGTAGGCATCGGCGACGTTGTGCACGCAGTACTTCAGGGTCTGCACTTCGTCAGCCTTGGCGACCAGGGTGTTGAACTTCACGCCGATTTCGTTCTGACCGGCAGTGGCCACTTCGTGGTGGTGCACCTCGACGACCAGGCCCATTTCTTCCAGGGCGTTGCACATGGCAGTACGGATTTCGTGGTCGTGGTCGACCGGCGGTACCGGGAAGTAGCCGCCCTTCACGCCCGGACGGTGGCCCTTGTTGCCGCCTTCGATGTCGGCGTCGGTGTTCCAGGAAGCCTGCTCGGAGAAGATCTTGAACATCGAGCCAGAGATGTCGGACTTGAACTTCACTTCGTCGAAGATGAAGAACTCGGGCTCCGGACCGACGAAGACGGTGTCGCCGATGCCGGTGGACTTCAGGTATTCCTCGGCGCGGCGGGCGATGGCGCGCGGGTCGCGATCGTAGCTCTGCATGGTGCTCGGCTCGATGATGTCGCAGACCAGGATCAGGGTCGGTTCTTCGGTGAAGGGGTCGAGCACGGCGGTGCTGTCGTCGGGCAGGAGGATCATGTCCGAGGCCTCGATGCCCTTCCAGCCGGCGACGGAGGAACCGTCGAACATCTTGCCATGCTCGAAGAAGTCGTCATCCGCGTCGCGGGCCGGCATGGTCAGGTGCTGCTGCTTGCCTTTGGTATCGGTGAAGCGCAGGTCAATCCACTTCACATCGTGTTCTTTGATCAGTTGAAGCGACTTCGACATGGTGTCCTCCAGGGGGATCGATCTGGGGGTTCGCCAACCAGGCTGACGCCCCAGGGGATAGGTGATGCCGGGGCGGGATCATCCGTCAGGGCAACCTGCCTCACAAGGGAGCAATTAGTGTGCCAGCGCACCCGAATGCACCGGAGTTGGCGGGTGGCGCGGTTCTGATGCGCTTTCCGCGCCTGCGCACGCACGATAAACGCACCAAGCTGGTGCGCCCAGTAAAGGTCCGGCGCAAATTGGTGCGGCCCATGGGCCCTTGCGAATTCTTGATCAAGGGGTGAGCAATTTCCGGTATACTCCGCGCCCCTCTTTTTCGGCCCTTCCCGCCAGCGTTCTTCATGAAACTCATCGTCAAGCCCTTCGCGGAAATCACCATCAAGAGCCGTCCGGTGCGCAAGCAGTTCATCCGGCAGCTGGCCAAGAATATCCGCGCGGTGCTGAAGGACCTGGATCCGGCCCTCAGCGTCGAAGGCGAGTGGGACAACCTGGACGTGATCACCGCCGTCCAGGATCGCCGTGTGCACCAGGCCATGTTCGAGCGCCTGCGCAACATGCCGGGCATCGCGCATTTCCTCGAAGTGCATGAATACCCTTATGTGGACTTCGACGACGTCTTCGAGAAGTGCCGCGAGCACTATGGCGATCAGCTGGCCGGCAAGCAGTTCGCCGTGCGCTGCAAGCGTGCCGGCAATACCCACGATTTCACTTCGGTGGAGCTGGCCAGCCATGTGGGCAGCCGCCTGCGCCGCGAGTGCGGCGCGGCGGGTATCGACCTGAAGCATCCTGACGTCGAGGTGCGCTTCGAGGTGCGCTACGACCGTTTGCTGATCATCCATGCGCAGCACGAAGGCCTGGGCGGTTACCCGCTGGGCTCGGTGGAGCAGGTGGTGGTGCTGATGTCCGGTGGCTTCGATTCCACCGTGGCCGCCTACCAGATGATGCGCCGCGGCATGCTCAGCCACTTCTGCTTCTTCAACCTCGGCGGCCGCGCCCACGAGCTGGGGGTGATGGAAGTCGCCCACTACCTGTGGGAAAAATTCGGCCGCTCGCACCGCGTGCTGTTCGTCAGCGTGCCATTCGAGGAAGTGGTCGGCGAGATCCTCGGCAAGGTCGACAACAGCCAGATGGGCGTGGTGCTTAAGCGCATGATGCTGCGCGCCGCCAGCCAGGTGGCCGAGAACCTGCACATCGACGCGTTGGTGACCGGCGAGGCGATTTCCCAGGTGTCCAGCCAGACGCTGCCGAACCTGTCGGTGATCGATTCGGTCACCGACACCCTGGTGCTGCGCCCGCTGATCGCCGCGCACAAGCAGGACATCATCGACACCGCCACGCGCATCGGCACCGCCGAGTTCGCCAAGCACATGCCCGAATACTGCGGCGTGATCTCGGTGAACCCGACCACCCGTGCCAAGCGCAGCCGGGTCGAATACGAGGAAAGCCAGTTCGATATGGCCATCCTCGAACGGGCCGTCGAGCGCGCCCGTTTCGTGGCCATCGACAAGGTCATCGACGAACTCGGCCAGGATGTGCCCGTGGAGGAGGTCCGCGAAGCGCTGCCCGGGCAGATCGTGCTGGACATCCGCCACCCGGATGCCGCCGAGGACGAACCCCTGCAGTTGCCGGGCGTCGAAGTCAGGGCCATGCCGTTCTATGCCGTCAACAGCCAGTTCAAGGATCTCGACGCCAATCGCCAGTACCTGCTGTATTGCGATCGCGGCGTGATGAGCCGCCTGCATGCCCACCACCTGCTCAGCGAGGGGCATGCCAATGTGCGCGTTTACCGTCCGGCCTAAGCAGCCGGGCCTGTTCGGTGGCAGCATTCGCCACCGCCCTCCCGACCTGTCCTGAACCCTGTTGATCTGGCCTCCGCTCATGTCGAGCGGGGGGAACGCCTTCAGACGGGGGGCCGCCTGCCCGCCGTTTACATCGAGATAGAACCGTGATCGAAAAACTCCGCAACATCGCCATCATCGCCCACGTCGACCATGGCAAGACCACCCTCGTCGACAAGCTGCTGCGCCTGTCCGGTACCCTGGACCGCAAGGAGCTGGAAAACGAGCGCGTCATGGACAGCAACGACCAGGAAAAGGAACGTGGCATCACCATCCTGGCCAAGAACACCGCGCTGAAATGGAATGACTACAACATCAACATCGTGGACACCCCCGGCCACGCCGACTTCGGCGGTGAAGTCGAGCGCGTGATGTCCATGGTGGATTCCGTGCTGCTGGTGGTCGACGCCCAGGACGGCCCCATGCCGCAGACCCGCTTCGTGACCCAGAAGGCCTTCAAGGCCGGCCTGCGCCCGATCGTGGTGGTCAACAAGATCGACCGGCCCGGCGCGCGTCCGGACTGGGTTGTGGACCAGATCTTCGACCTGTTCGACAACCTGGGCGCCACCGACGAACAGCTGGACTTCCCGATCGTCTACGCCAGCGCCCTGAACGGCATCGCCGGTCTGGACCATGAGAACCTGGCAGACAACATGGACCCCCTGTTCCAGGCCATCGTCGACCACGTGCCGGCGCCCCAGGTCGACCTGGACGGCCCGTTCCAGATGCAGATCTCCCAGCTGGACTACAACAGCTTCCTCGGCGTGATCGGCGTAGGCCGCATCAAGCGCGGCAAGATCAAGGCCAACACCCCGGTGGTCGCCATCGGCGCCGACGGCAAGAAGCGCCAGGGCCGCATCCTGAAGATCATGGGTCACTCCGGTCTGCAGCGTGTGGAGGTACCGGAAGCCGAGGCCGGTGACATCGTCTGTGTGTCCGGCATGGAAGAGCTGTTCATCTCCGACACCCTGTGCGACATCAACAACGTCGAGGCACTGCCGCCGCTGACCGTCGACCAGCCGACCGTGAGCATGACCTTCCAGGTCAACGACTCGCCGTTCGCCGGCAAGGAAGGCAAGTTCGTCACCAGCCGCAACATCAAGGATCGCCTGGAGAAGGAACTGCTGCACAACGTGGCGCTGCGCGTCGAGCCGGGTGATTCTCCCGAGAAGTTCAAGGTTTCCGGTCGCGGCGAACTGCACCTGTCGGTGCTGATCGAAACCATGCGCCGTGAAGGCTTCGAACTGGCCGTTGGCCGTCCGGAAGTGGTGATCATCGAGAACGAGGCCGGCGAAAAGCAGGAGCCCTACGAGAACGTCACCATCGACATCGAAGAGCAGCACCAGGGCCCGGTGATGGAACAGATGGGCCTGCGCAAGGGCGATCTGACCAACATGATGCCCGACGGCAAGGGCCGTGTTCGCCTGGAGTACACCATCCCGGCGCGTGGCCTGATCGGCTTCCGCAATAACTTCCTGACCCTGACTTCGGGCACCGGCATCCTGACCTCGACCTTCAGCCACTACGGTCCGATCAAGGCCGGCGAAGTGACCAACCGCCAGAATGGCGTACTGGTTTCCATGGCTACCGGTACCGCGCTGACCTACTCGCTGGAAACCCTGCAGGCCCGCGGCAAGCTGTTCCTCGAGCCCGGCCAGGAGATCTACGAAGGCCAGCTGTGCGGTATCAACAGCCGCGACAACGACCTGGTGATCAACCCCACCAAGGGCAAGAAGCTCGACAACATGCGTGCGTCCGGCAAGGACGAAGTCATCGCCCTGGTGCCGCCGATCAAGTTCAGCCTGGAACAGGCGCTGGAGTTCATCGACGACGACGAGCTGGTGGAAGTGACGCCGAAGTCGATCCGCCTGCGCAAGAAGTACCTGAACGAAAACGACCGCAAGCGCTTCGAGCGCAGCAAGGTCTGATTCGGCCAGGGCTGAAATGAAAAACCGCCGGTAGCGATACCGGCGGTTTTTTTATGCTTATTGGCAAGGGCGGATCTTCGTGGCGCTGGCGTTCAGGCGCGATGTTTTGCCCATGCCCCATGCCCCATGCCCTGCGCAAGCCGCGCCACTTTGCGCGAGTACTCAATCCCGCGCGCCCACTGCCAGGCCTTCTTCGCTTTGGCCCACGAACGCAGCCCAGGAGTCGCTCACGTCCTGCCGGCGCTCGCCCGCGCCGATCGGCAGGCTCACCGACTTGCCGGCGCCGACCGGGCGCAGATTGCGCCAGCCCGCCTGGTCGCCCTTGGCGCGCACCAGGCGACGGTTCACCGATTTGTACGGCGAGTTGTACTGCACATGCTCGGCATTGCGGTAGGCGATCTCCGGCCGCGACATGAACTCGATGAAGCGCCAGGCCTGCTCGGCCATTCGCGACTTGGCCGGCACCACCAGGGCATCGACATACAGGGTACTGCCCTCGTCGGGGATGAAGAACTCCAGGCGCGGATGCGCACTGAGCATGGCGCGGGCATCGCCCTCCCAGGCCATGGCGATGCACTGGCGACCGGCAGGGACGTCCTCCAGATAGGCCAGGTTATCCACCTTGTTCAGGTGCGGTCGCAGATCGACCAGGGCTTGCTGGAAGGCATGCAGGTCGCGCCCGGAAGGCCGCTCGGCCAGCGCGCCGCGCCAGTTCATCCAGATGGTGAAGAACTCCGCCCGAGCATCCAGGATGGACGCGCCACAGCTGGACAATCGCGCCAGGGTTTGCGGATCGAGCAACAGGCCCCACGAGGTTCCCGGCGCATGGCCGAGCGCCTGCGCGACGCGTTCGCGATCCATGACGATGCCGACGCGGCCCCAGAGATAGGGCATGGCGTAGCGCCGACCGGGATCGGTGCTGCTCAAGCGGCTGAGGATCAGCGGATCGATGTCTTCGTACATCGGCAGCGAGCGTACCGCGATGGGCTTCAGCAAGCCGTCTCGGATCAGGCCTGGCAGGTAATGACTGTCCGGCACCAGCACATCCGGCGGGAACTCCTGACGCAGCAAGGCATCGGCGTCTTCATCGGTTTCGAAGGTGCGGTAGTCGACCGGGATGCCGGTTTCCGCGGTGAACTGGGCGACCAGATCGGGATGGATATAGTCGTTCCAGTTGGCGACCACCAGAGCCGGGGAGGCAGTGGCCAGCGAAGTGAAGAGCAGCGGGATCAGCAAAGCGAGGCACCGCTTGAGCGGGCATGGCGAATGAACACGTGCAGCCAACATCGACGTTCCCTTTTGTCTGGCCAGGAGGGCCGGCGTTCCAGGCCGGAGCGCGGAGACTAGCGTGCCATGATGGCCTTTAGCTATGGACTTTGGTCGAGGTGCGGCAACTAGGGGTAGGGGGCGGTCGGGACGGCAGTGTCACGCCGACCATGGCGTAATGCCATAGCCCTTGCGTTCGTGCGTAGAATCCGCCTCCGGAACAGGTAGTCACAGGTCGGATTCAGATGGAACGCGAAGGAAGCTACGACACCGGCGTCACCGGCCTGGTGCTGTCCGGTGGCGGCGCGCGCGCGGCATATCAGGCCGGCGTGCTGAGGGCAATTGCCGAGCTGCTGCCCGATGCCACGCACAATCCCTTTCCGGTCATCGTCGGTACCTCGGCCGGGGCGATCAACGCCGTGGGGCTGGCCTGTGGCGCGCTGCAGTTTGGCGAGGCGGTAGAGCGCATCCGCACGGTCTGGCACAACCTGCATTGCGATCAGGTGTTTCGTAGCGACTGGCCTGGCCTGTTCCTGCAGGCCGGGCGTTTCGTGCGACGTGGCCTTCTCGGGATGCGCCGCGACAAGCCCCTGTCGCTGCTCGACAGCTCCCCGCTGCGCGGCATGATCGAGCGGGAGATGGATTTCAATGGCATAGCCGCGGCGATCCGCCAGCGCAGCCTGCGGGCGGTGGCGGTCACCGCGTTCAGCTACGATTCCGGCCATGCGGTGACCTTCTACCAGGGGTGGGGCGCGATCGATCCCTGGTTCCGCCATCGGCGGGTCGGTGTGCCGACGCGCCTCGGCGCGGATCATCTGCTGGCCAGTGCGGCGATTCCCCTGGTATTCCCTCCGGTGCGTCTCAACCACGAGTACTACGGCGACGGTGCGGTGCGCCAGGTGGCGCCGATCAGCCCGGCGCTGCACCTGGGCGCCACGCGCATCCTGGTGGTGGGGGTAAGCAGCAACCCGGAGCGGGACGATGCCGCGGCCCCGGCCAGCAACCAGCCGCCGAGCCTGGCGCGCATCGGTGGGCACCTGCTCAACAGCACCTTCGTCGACAACCTGGAGTCGGACATCGAGCTGCTGGAGCGCCTCAACCATATCGGGCAGATCCTGCCGCCTGGGCGCGAGAGGCGGCAGCTGGGCTTGCGCAACGTGGATGTGCTGGTGATCAACCCCAGCCAGCCCCTGGAGCCCATCGCCGCGCGGCACCGCAAGGCCCTGCCACGCTCGCTGCGCACCTTCCTGCGCGGGCCGGGCGCGACCCAGGCGGGTGGCGCCGGCGTGCTCAGTTACCTGCTGTTCGAGCCGGGCTACTGCAACGAACTCATGGAGCTTGGCTACCGGGATGCGATGGCGCGGCGGGATGCGCTACGCGCCTTTCTGGGAGTGCAGCAGGCGCAGCCTGTTGCGGAGCTGGGCGTGCCGGGCTGACGGGGACGCACCGGTGGGTCGGATGAATTGTGCGGGGCGAACAAGGGTCTAGTCTGGGTGAGTGCGTTACGAACAACGCTCTGGAAGTTGTTCCGACAACCCTGACAGGAGTCGCTTCATGCCCTTCCGACACCCTCTGGGCCTCAGCCTGCTGCTGGTCCTGCCCACGCTTTCCCTGGCCTCCCCCTATTCCCAGCTGGTGATCTTCGGCGATTCGCTGAGCGACAGCGGACAGTTCCCGGACCTGCTCGGTCCGTTGGATGGCGTCGAGCCCATCGGCGGGCTGCGCATGACCAACCGCACCGGTCCCACCTATCGCGACAATCGAGACGAGGCATTCGCCGCCGTCGCGCCGCAGTATCTGGCGCAACGTCTGGGCCTGGCGGCATTGCCGTCCACTCCGGCGCTGCAGAACAACGACAACCCCGACGGCACCAACTATGCCGTGGCCGGCTATCGTACCGACAACATCCTCGATTCGATCATCGAGCCCGATGGCTCGGTGGTGGAGCGCGCCGGTGTCACCTTGCGCGAGCGTGACGGCTACCTGGTCGATACGCCGAGGGTCGACCCCAACACCCTGTTCCTGATCAACGGCGGTGGCAACGACCTGTTCCAGGGGCGCGTGGTGGATGCCACCAGCGCTGCGGTCGCGTCTGCCGACCTGGTGACCGGGGTCGCGGCGCTACGCCAGGCCGGGGCGCGCTACATCATTGTCTCGGATCTGCCGGACGTGGGCCTGACGCCTGCCGGCGCCGCGTCCGGCGATCGTGCCCAGTGGAGCAGTCTGTCCGCTGCCTTCAACCAGTCGCTACGCGACCAGCTGGCTGCCCAGGGAGCTTCGGTCATTCTCCTCAACGTACGTGGGCTGGTGGCGGAGGTGGTCGCCGATCCGGCGCGCTTCGGCTTCGATCCCGCCGTGGTACAGACGGATGTCTGCTTCAACGGCAATCAGTGCCAGATGGATCCCACCTGGGGTATCACCAGTCCGACCGCTGATCCCGATCGGCTGATGTTCTACGACGGCGTGCACCCCACCACCGCCGTGCATGCCATCAATGCCGACTACATCCATTCGATCCTCTCCGCACCGTGGGAAATCAGCCTGCTGCCCGAGATTGCGCTGGGCGGTCTGATGTCCCATCAGCAGCAGCTGCGTCACGAGTGGCAGTCTGCGCGTGGCGATTGGCAGCGTCGGGGTGACTGGCACACCTTTGTCGCGGCCACCGGCCACAGCCGCGATTTCGAGTCGGGCGCCGCGGTGAGCGAGGCGGACAACGACGGCCTGGGCATCACCCTCGGCAGCAGCTACCGGCTGGCCGACGCCTGGCGTTGGGGCTTCTCGCTGGGCCTGCAGGATCAGCGCCTGGAAACGCCGAGCGACTCCAGCTACAAGCTGGATGCCTACCTGCTGAGCACCTTCCTGCAGTACCAGCGCAGCCGGCTGTGGGCCGATGTCGGCCTGACCTACGGCAAGCTCGACTACCGCGACCTGGAGCGGCGCTTCGCGCTGGGCATCAGCGAGCGGGTGGAAAAGAGCGAGACGGACGGTGCGGTAGGCGGCGCCACGCTGCGTCTGGGTTATGCCCTGGGGCGCCGTGGGGCCTGGTCGTTCAGCCCGTTCATCAGCGCCGAGTATGCGCGGGTGGAGATGGATGCCTGGCGGGAACGCGGCGACAGCTCCAGCGCCTTGCGCTACGACGACCAGACCCGGGACAGCAAGCGCGCCGGTGTCGGGGTGGAGGCGCGCATTGGCATTGGCAGCCGTTCCGAGCTGTTCGGTGAGGTGGCCTGGGAGCGGGAGTCCGAGGACGAAGCGCGGGTGGTCGACATGGGGCTGGTGTCGGTGCCCGGCTTCGACTACGGCCTGCAGGGCTACACTCCGCATCGCGACCACACCCTGGCGACCCTTGGCGTGGCCACCGAGATTGGTCAGGCCTTCCAAGTGCGTCTGGCCTATCAGCTGCGCGACGCCGAAGAGCGCCAGCATGGCGCCAACCTGTCGCTGACCTGGGGCTTCTAGCTGGCCATATCCCAGCGACTGCGGTCCCGCAGCTGCCGCGAGGCGACGTAGCGGGGCCGGCCGCTGGTGTCCTCCAGTTCGGTGAGGCCGGCCAGCTGGCTGACGATGCGATAGCGGCGGCCGGCGGACTTGTCGGTGAGAGGGTAAAGCTGGGCGATTTGCTGGGCCAGTTCGGTAAGCGTGCTCATAACTGCGTGCGCTGCCAGGAATGTTGGCAGCGTATGTACAGGACGCAGGTTACAGCTTGAGGTCAGGGCGTGGGGGTGATGCGCGGCTGTGAACTGGCTTTGAAGATGGTGGGCCCGCTGGGACTCGAACCCAGGACCAAAGGATTATGAGTCCTCTGCTCTAACCGACTGAGCTACAGGCCCTCAGCAGGAGGGGCGGAGTATAACGGTCGCCTCGCCCGGGGCCAACTGCTTGAGCCACAAACGAAAACCCCCGGCAGGGCCGGGGGTTTGTCGATCACTCGTCGAGGAACGAGCGCAGGTGTTCGCTGCGGGTCGGATGGCGCAGCTTGCGCAGCGCCTTGGCCTCGATCTGGCGAATCCGCTCGCGGGTGACATCGAACTGTTTGCCGACTTCCTCGAGGGTGTGGTCGGTGTTCATGTCGATGCCAAAACGCATGCGCAGCACCTTGGCTTCGCGGGCGGTAAGGCCGGAGAGCACGTCGCGGGTCGCTTCCTTGAGGCTTTCCACCGTGGCCACCTCGATGGGCGACTGCATGGTGGCGTCCTCGATGAAGTCGCCCAGGTGCGAGTCTTCGTCATCACCGATCGGGGTTTCCATGGAGATCGGTTCCTTGGCGATCTTCAGCACCTTGCGGATCTTGTCCTCGGGCATCTCCATGCGCTCGCCCAGCTCTTCCGGCGTGGGCTCGCGACCCATTTCCTGCAGCATCTGCCGGGAAATGCGGTTGAGCTTGTTGATCGTCTCGATCATGTGCACCGGGATACGGATGGTGCGCGCCTGGTCGGCGATCGAGCGGGTGATCGCCTGGCGGATCCACCAGGTGGCGTAGGTCGAGAACTTGTAGCCGCGACGGTATTCGAACTTGTCCACCGCCTTCATCAGGCCGATGTTGCCTTCCTGGATCAGGTCGAGGAACTGCAGGCCGCGGTTGGTGTACTTCTTGGCGATGGAGATCACCAGGCGCAGGTTCGCCTCGACCATTTCTTTCTTGGCGCGACGGGCCTTGGCCTCGCCGATGGACATGCGGCGGTTGACGTCCTTGATCTCGGCGATGGTCAGATCGACCTCGTTCTGCAGATCGATCAGCACTTGCTGGTTGCGCTTGATGTCGTCCTGCAGGTTGCCAATGGCTTCGGCGTACTTGGCCTTGCCCTTGGCAATCTGGGTGCTCCAGTCGAGGTCGACCTCGTTGCCCGGGAACAGCTTGAGGAAATCGGTACGCGGCATGCGGGCGTCGCGCACGCACAGCTGCATGATCGCGCGTTCCTGCTGACGCACGCGCTCCAGTGCGCTGCGCACCTTCTCGACCAGGGCGTCGAACTGCTTGGGCACCAGCTTGATCGGCATGAACAGCTCGGCCAGGGCGAGCAGTTCTGCAACGCTGGTCGGATGGCTGCGGCCATGCTTGGCCAGAGCCTTCTTGGCGACGGCCAGTTGCTCGGCAACGGCATTGAAGCGGCGGGCGGCTTCTTCCGGATCCGGACCGCCATCGGTCTCGGTTTCGTCGTCGCTGCTCTCGCTGCTTTCTTCTTCCTCGTCCTCGTCGTCCTTGGCGGCGGGGGTTCCGCTCTTGACGATGACCGGCTCGACTTCCTCGGCCGGCAGGGTGCCGTCATCCGGGTCGATGTAGCCGCTGAGAACATCGGACAGGCGGCCGCCTTCGCTGACTACGCGCTGGTACTCGGCGAGGATGCCGTCGACGGCGCCGGGGAAGTGGGCAATGGCGCTCATCACTTCGCGCAGGCCTTCCTCGATACGCTTGGCGATCTCGATCTCGCCTTCGCGGGTCAGCAGCTCCACGGTACCCATCTCACGCATGTACATGCGCACAGGGTCGGTGGTGCGGCCGATGTCGCTTTCCACAGCCGCCAGCGCGGCCGCCGCTTCCTCAGCGGCAGCTTCGTCGGTATCGGCTTCGGCCAGCAGGAGGGCGTCCGCGTCGGGGGCCGTTTCGAAGACGTTGATCCCCATGTCGTTGATCATGCGGATGATGTCTTCCACCTGTTCCGGATCGGAAATATCCTCCGGCAGGTGGTCGTTGACCTCGGCATAGGTTAGATAACCCTGCTCGCGGCCGCGGGCGATCAACTCTTTCAGGCGAGATTGCTGTTGCGCTTTTACGGACATGGCACCCTATCCACTGACGGTCTGGCGGGCTGAAAACAAGCCGGGGATTATAGCCGAAAACCGCGCTTACAAGCCAGATGTGCTTGCGGGAGCGGCTTCGTTGTCGCGGCTCAACAGCCTGCGCAACTGGTCTTTTTCATCTGCGCTCAGGTCGGTTAGACGTGCTTTCTGCAGCAGATGTTCAAGGCGGCGTTCGCGCTGGCGGGTTACGAGCCTAGTTATAGTGTCGAAAAACTGTTGTTCAAGGTTGTCCGGCGCAATGAGCCACTCCTTCTCGGCCAGTGCGCGCAGCAGGCGACCCTGTTCGGTGCCATGCCAGCGGGCGATCAGATGCAGGGCCCGCAAGCGCGGATTCTTCTGCAGGGCTTCGAGCAGCGCCACCAGTAACTGGGCATAGGTATCGTCCTCGGCGGCGAAGCTGCCGGCGTTCTCCACCTTCTGAGCCAATTCCGGGTGATGCAGCAGAGTGCGCAATGCGCTCAGGTTCGGGGGTTCGACGCCGCTCGCGGCACGCGAGGCACGTGGCGACGAACGGCGCTGCCCCATGGGCGGTCGTTCGCTCCGCGGCTGCCCGTAGGGCGGCGGGGAATCCATGGGCGCAGCTTGCGTGGGTGCCGGAGGGGCGGGCTGCAGCTGCTGCAGGGCCTCGCCGCCGAGCCCGGTCAGATCGGATAGGCGCTGGCGCATCAGGGTGCGCAGGTTGGCGCCGGGAATCTTTTCGATGAGCGGTGCAGCCAGGGTCGCCAGGTGTGCCTTGCCCTCCAGCGAGCGCGGGTCGGCCTCCTCGCTGAGCTGCTCGAAGAAATAGTCGGCCAGCGAGCGCGCCTGCTGATGGATGCGCGCCTGGAAAGTCTCGGTGCCTTCGCGGCGTACCAGGCTGTCCGGGTCTTCGCCTTCGGGCAGGAACAGGAAGCGCGCGCGCCGTCCGTCCTGCAGGTTGGGCAGGGTGGCTTCCAGTGCGCGCCAGGCCGCCTTGCGGCCGGCGCTGTCACCGTCGAAACAGAACAGCACGCTGGGGACCAGGCGGAACAGGCGCTTGAGATGCTCCTCGCTGGTGGCGGTGCCCAGGGTGGCCACGGCGTTACGCAGGCCGAGCTGGGCCAGGGCGATGACGTCCATGTAGCCCTCGACCACCATGATCTCGTCGAGGTTGCGGTTGTGCTGGCGCGCCTCGAACAGGCCGTAGAGCTCCTGGCCCTTGTGGAACACCGGGGTTTCCGGCGAGTTGAGATACTTGGGCTTGTCATCGCCCAGCACGCGGCCGCCGAAGGCGATCACCCGGCCGCGGCTGTCGCGGATCGGGAACATGATGCGGTCGCGGAAGCGATCGTAGCGCCGGCCGGTTTCGGTGTTTTCGATCAGCAGGCCGGCGTCGATCATCGCCTTCTGCTGCAGTGGGTCTTCGCCCAGGTGCTTGAGCAGGCCGTCCCAGCCAGGTGGGGCGAAGCCGAGCGCGAAGTCGCGGGCGATGATCCCGGACACGCCGCGACCCTTGAGGTAGTCCACCGCCGCCTTGCGTGCCGGATGGCTCTTGAGTGCCTGGCGGTAATAGTCACTGGCGGCGGCGAGCAGCGGGTAGAGCGGCGAATCGACCGGCTGCCGGGAACGATTCCCGGGGCCGCGCTCCTCGCGGGGCACGTCCATGCCGATGCGCTTGGCCAGATCCTCGACTGCCTGGGGAAAATCCAGGTGGTCGTGGTCCATCACGAAGCCCAGGGCATTGCCGCCGGCGCCGCAGCCGAAGCAGTAGTAGAACTGCTTGTCGGGGCTGACCGTGAAGGAGGGGGTCTTTTCCTTGTGGAACGGGCAGCAGGCGCTGTAGTTCTTGCCGGTCTTCTTCAGTTGGACGCGCGAACCCACCACGTCGACGATATCGGTGCGGTTGAGCAGATCATCGATGAAGGACTGTGGGATCAGGCCGGCCATGGGGCGTCAGGATACGCTCGTGCAGACGGAAACGGAAAAGCCTCGTCCGCAGGACGAGGCTTGCGTGGCATCCAGAAATGCCAACGCCCGGCGGAGCCGGGCGTTGTGGTCAGCCAGCGCTGTAACTCAGTACAGGCGCTCGCGACGGCGCTGTTCGCGCTGAACCTTCTTGGCGTGACGCTTCACGGCGGCGGCAGCCTTGCGCTTACGCTCGGCGGTCGGCTTTTCGTAGAATTCGCGGCTGCGGACTTCGGCCAGAACACCAGCCTTTTCGCAGGAGCGCTTGAAGCGACGCAGGGCTACGTCGAAGGGTTCGTTCTCTTTAACTTTGACGGCGGGCATCCAGGTCGTACCTTTCAATTACCAGGTGTGGTGAACGCTCTCCTGCAAGCGGCACTGGAGGACGTCGGTTTTCAAGGGTTGCGGATGTTACCCCTTCGCCCTGCGGAATGCAAAGGGCCTTCATCGAAAAGCGCTGGTCGGGGCTGGGGGTGGGGATTATCATGCGCGCTCCATTATTTGCCAGGCTGGAAGCGGTGTACCCCATGCGCGTGCTGGGACTGGAAACCTCCTGCGACGAAACCGGCGTCGCCCTCTATGACAGCGAGCAGGGCCTGCTGGCCGATGCGCTGTTCAGTCAGATCGACCTGCACCGCGTCTACGGCGGCGTGGTGCCCGAGCTGGCATCGCGCGACCACGTCAAGCGCATGCTGCCGCTGATCCGTCAGGTGCTCGACGAGGCCGGCTGTGCGGCGGAATCCATCGACGCCATCGCCTACACCGCGGGTCCGGGCCTGGTCGGCGCCCTGTTGGTGGGTGCCTCCTGCGCCCAGGCGCTGGCCTTCGCCTGGGGCATCCCGGCGGTCGGCGTACACCACATGGAAGGCCACCTGCTGGCACCGATGCTGGAAGAGCAGCCGCCGCAGTTCCCGTTCGTCGCCTTGCTGGTCTCCGGCGGTCACACCCAGCTGGTGCGCGTCGATGGCATCGGCCGATACGAGCTGCTCGGCGAGTCCCTGGACGACGCCGCCGGCGAGGCCTTTGACAAGACCGCCAAGCTCATGGGGCTGCCCTACCCGGGCGGCCCGGAGATCGCCCGGCTGGCCGAGCGTGGCACCCCGGGACGCTTCGTGTTCCCCCGGCCGATGACCGATCGGCCGGGCCTGGAATTCAGCTTCAGCGGCCTGAAGACCTTCACCCTGAACACCTGGCAGCGCTGCCTGGCCGAGGGTGGCTATATCGAGCAGAGTCGCTGTGATGTGGCGTTGGCCTTCCAGACCGCCGTGGTCGAGACCCTGACCATCAAGTGCAAGCGCGCCCTCAAGCAGACTGGCCTGAAGAGCCTGGTGATCGCCGGCGGCGTCAGCGCCAACCAGGCGCTGCGTCGCTCGCTGGAAAAGATGCTCGGCGACATGAAGGGGCAGGTGTTCTATGCCCGCCCGCGCTTCTGCACCGACAACGGCGCCATGATCGCCTACGCCGGCTGTCAGCGGCTGCTGGCCGGCCAGCAGGACGGGCCGGGCATCGACGTGCGGGCGCGCTGGCCAATGGACACCCTGCCGGCGATCTAACCTGATCAGAAATGCCGTTCGCGGCCGGCCAGCAGATCGCGCAGGTTGGCGCGGTGGCGCCAGACGATCAGGAGCGTCAGCACACACGCAGGCAAGAGTGCCGCCGGCAGTTGCCAGGCCAGCAGCGGCAGGGTCAAGGGCGTGGCGATCAATGCCGCCAGCGAGCTGATGCGCGTCAGTATGAACACCAGCAGCCAGGTGGCGATCGCCAGCAGGGCGGCGGGCAGGTACAGGCCGATGAAGAGGCCGGCTGCGGTGGCCACGCCCTTGCCGCCGCGGAAGCGGAAGAACACCGGGAACAGGTGCCCAAGCACGGCGGCCACGCCGACCCAGGCCTGCTGCTGGATACTGAGCCCGGCGAGTTGGGCAAGCACCACCGGCAGCCAGCCCTTGAGCAGGTCGCCGAGCAGGGTGAGGATGGCCAGGCGCCGACCGGCGACCCGCAACATGTTGCTGGCCCCGGGATTCCCGGAACCCTGTGCACGCGGGTCCGGGCCGCCGCTCAGCTGGCTGAGCAGGATGGCGAAGGACAGCGAGCCCAACAGGTAGGCCAGGATTGCCAGCAACCAGAACATGAGAGCCGATCCGGGGCGAGGGAGTCCCGATTCTAGCGGGGTCGCACGCCCCTTGTCGTGCCGCGGAGAGCGCAGTTGGACAATGTGTTTATCGAGGGTCTGGAAGTGGACACCGTCATCGGCGTCTACGACTGGGAACGGGAGATCCGCCAGTGCCTGCGTCTGGACCTGGTCTGCGCCTGGGACAATCGCCGCCCCGCTGCGGGCGACGATCTGAATCTGGCGCTGGATTACGCCGCGCTGGCCGAGCGCATCCAGGCCTTCGCCGCCCAGGCGCGCTACCAACTGGTGGAAACGTTCGCCGAGCAGTTGGCTGCCGTGCTGATGGCCGATTTCCAGATCCCCTGGCTGCGCCTGAAGATCACCAAGCCGGGCGCCGTGCCGGCAGCTGCCGGGGTGGGTGTGGAGATCGAACGCGGATGTCGCTGAACCAGGTGCTGCTCGGCCTGGGCAGTAACACGGACCGGGAAATCCATCTGCGCGCCGGTCTGGAGGCGCTGGATGAGGTGCTTGACGACCTGCGCTGCTCGCCGGTGTTCGAGAGCCTGCCGGTGGGCATCCGCAGCGGGCCGTTCCTGAACATGGTGGTCAGCGGCACCAGCCGCCTGCCATTGACGGAGCTGGACCGCCGGCTGAAGTTCATCGAAGCCGACAACGGCCGCTATGCCCCGGAGCGCAAGGGCCTGACCCTGGATATCGACGTGCTGTTGTTCGACGACTGCATCGGCGACTTCCATGGCCTGATCCTGCCGCGCGCCGAAATCCTGCGTAACGCCTTCGTGCTCTGGCCGCTGGCGCTCCTGGCGCCCGAACGCCGCCACCCGGTGGCCGGCCAGACCTTCGCCGAGCTGTGGGCGCAGGCGCGCATCGACCAACAGCTGTGGCCGGTGCCCTTCCAGTGGCGTGGCCGCGAGCTGACGCCGGCGGCGCTGGTCGAACGGTATCCGCGTCCAGCCTGATCAGCTCGGTAGGGGGACAGCGCTTTTCCTGGCCGCCGAGCGGTGGCCAAGGCAGAGCCTTGACCACCCTACACGTGCCCGGTTTTCCGGTAGCCTTGCAGCGCCTCCAGGCGCTGACGCGCCAGGGCCTGCCCCAGGGCGGCGCCCTGGTAGCCCTGTTCCAGTAGCGGCTGGATGGCCTGGCCCCGCACGCAGTCGGCGGCGCCGCGCAGGTAGGCGGACTGCCTAAACTCATGCTCCTGTCCGGCACCGCGCGCCGCCATTTCGCAGGCGGCCAGGAACTGTTCGAAGCGTTGCGGACGGCGGTACACGTCGAAGCCCTGCAGCAAGGCCAGCAACGCCTCGGCGGACAGTTCCAGCGCGTCCTGCCATGCACCGCGATGCTGACGGGCCAGCAAGGCCAGCTCGGCGCATTCACGCGGTGCCTTGCAGCGGCTGTTGATGGCGGCAATCTGTTCCGCGCCGGTATCCAGCAGCAGGCAGGCCCAGCGCACCGCCAGCGGCTGCTCGCGCTCGGCGCAGGCGCGCAGCGTTTTCAATAGCGCTCCAGCCCGGTCGCTACCGAAGAGCGCATCCACTTCCGGCAATAGTTCAGCCAGCGCACCGCAGTCGTGCAGCACCTGCACGAAGACGTCCGGACGCGACTCCATCAGCGCCCGGGATATTTCTTTCCAGCTGCGTTCCGGGGTCAGGTCGCGCAGCTCGCCGGATTCGCTGAGCTGGCGCATCAGCGCCAGGGTTTCCGGAGCCACCGTGAAGCCGAGCGGCGCGTAACGGGCGGCAAAGCGCGCCACCCGCAGCACTCGCAAGGGATCCTCGGCGAAGGCCGGCGCCACATGGCGCAGCACTCGCGCCTGCAGATCGCCCAGTCCGCCATAGGGGTCGATGACCTGGCCGTGTTCGTCCTCGGCCATGGCGTTGATGGTCAGGTCGCGGCGCAGCAGGTCCTGTTCGAGGGTGACCTCGGGGCTGGCGTGGAAGGTGAAGCCACCGTAGCCGCGCCCGCTCTTGCGCTCGGTGCGCGCCAGCGCATACTCCTCACCGGTCTGCGGGTGCAGGAACACCGGAAAGTCCGCGCCCACCGGGCGGTAGCCCAGCGCGGCCATTTCCTCGGCGCTGGCGCCGACCACCACCCAGTCGATTTCACTGACCGGCCGGCCCAGCAGGCGGTCGCGCACCGCGCCGCCGACTTTGTAAATTTGCATCGCTCACCTCCGTGGCCGCGCAGGATAACAGGCGCGGCCGGCAGAGGTTCAGCGCGCTACCGGCAGCTTTTGCACCAGGGCGTCCACGGCCCGGTCGATCTGCTGCTGGCGCTGGCGCTCCGGACTCAGCTCGGTGCGTGCGGCGCCCTCCCAGAGCAGCTGTTCGTTGCGATCGGTCACACGCAGGTGCAACAGGCCGCGCACGTCCTCGAAGCGATGGATCGCCTGATACGGGCCGAGCGGGCTGGGTGGTGGCACATCGACCGGGTAGGTCAGCGGCTGGCTGGCGCTGGTCAATCGATACTGGATGAGCAGCGGCGCATCGCTGCCGCCCTGTCGATAGCCATGGCGGGCGAGGCTGCGCTGCAGCGACTCGGCGAGCAGGGTGGCTTCGGCGCCGGGCATGTCGGCATGGGGTGCGATGAGCTGGTACTCGCGCCGGGCACCGAAGTCGCTGGCGTCGTGGAGGATTTGTACCTGGGCGGGATCGGGCGTGCTGCAGGCGTACAGGCCGATGCCGAGCAGGAGGACGGCGGTATGGCGCATAGGAGCCTCCTCGGGAGGGCTCCGGCCGGAGCCCGGTCAGATCGGCGGCAGGGCAAGGTCCAGATGCGGGTACTCCTCGCCGGTCCCCTGCGGGGGCATGTGCTGGGATTGGATGACCTTGTCGCCGCGCACCGTCTCTAGATGGACATCGAAACCCCACAAACGATGCAGATGCTTCAGCACTTCCTGGGTGGAATCGCCGAGCGGCTTGCGTTCATGCTGGATGTGACGCAGCGTCAGCGAGCGGTCGCCCCGTCGGTCCACGTCCCACACCTGCACGTTCGGTTCGCGGTTGCCCAGGTTGTACTGCGCGGCCAGCTGTTCACGAATCGCCCGGTAGCCCGCCTCATCGTGGATGGCCGGCACCAGCAACTCGTCCTGCTGATCGTCGTCCAGCACGCTGAACAGACGCAGATCGCGGATCACCTTGGGTGATAGGAATTGCTGGATGAAGCTTTCATCCTTGAAGTTGGCCATGGCGAACTTGACCGTTTCCAGCCAGTTGCCGCCGGCGATGTCCGGGAACCAGCGGCGATCCTCGTCGGTGGGGTGCTCGCAGATGCGCCTCAGGTCGCTGTAGATGGCGAAGCCCAGCGTGTAGGGATTGATGCCGCTGTAGTAGGGGCTGTCGAAGGCGGGCTGATAGATGACATTGGTGTGGCTCTGCAGGAACTCCATCATGAAGCCGTCGGTGACCAGCCCCTCGTCGTACAGCGCGTTCATCAGCGTGTAGTGCCAGAAGGTGGCCCAGCCCTCGTTCATCACCTGGGTCTGGCGCTGCGGGTAGAAGTACTGGGCGATCTTGCGCACGATGCGCACCACTTCGCGCTGCCAGGGCTCCAGCAGCGGCGCGTGCTTTTCGACGAAGTAGAGGATGTTTTCCTGCGGTTCGACCGGGAAGCGCTGGTTGGCGTCGCGCTGCGATCCCTTGTCGGCGGCGCGTGGAATGGTGCGCCACAGGTCGTTGATCTGCTTCTGCAGGTGTTCCTCGCGGCTCTTCTGGCGCAGCCGCTCCTCCTCGGCGGAGATCGGGTAGGGGCGCTTGTAGCGGTCCACGCCGTAGTTCATCAGCGCATGGCAGGAGTCCAGCAGGTCCTCCACGGCCTTGATGCCGTGGCGCTCCTCGCACTCGCTGATGTACTGCCGGGCGAATACCAGGTAGTCGATGATCGAGCTGGCGTCAGTCCAGCTGCGGAACAGGTAGTTGCCCTTGAAGAAACTGTTGTGGCCGTAGCAGGCGTGGGCGATCACCAGGGCCTGCATGCACATGGTGTTCTCTTCCATGAGGTAGGCGATGCACGGGTCGGAGTTGATGACGATCTCGTAGGCCAGGCCCATCTGCCCGCGCGTGTAGCCCTTCTCGGTGGCCAGGAAATGCTTGCCGTAGGACCAGTGGTGGTAGCCGATGGGCATGCCCACCGAGGCGTAGGCGTCCATCATCTGCTCGGCGGTGATCACCTCGATCTGGTTGGCGTAAGTGTCCAGGCCGAAGCCGGCGGCAAGCCGGCCTATCTCGCGATCGTAGGCCTGGATCAGCTCGAAGCTCCATTCCGAGCCGGTTGAGATCGGCTGGCGTTTGCGGCTGCTCATCAGGCCATCCTCCGCTGGAACAGGTCGCGGAACACCGGGTAGATGTCGGCCGCCGAGATCAGCTGCTGCTGGGCGAAGCTGTCTGGGAAGACTTCATGCACCGTCTCGTACTCGTACCAGAGCGCCTGGTGTTCGCGCGGGGTGATTTCCACATAGGTGAAGTACTGGACGAACGGCATGATCTTCTCTTCCAGCAGTTCGCGGCACAGGGGGGAGTCATCGTTCCAGTTGTCGCCGTCGGAGGCCTGGGCGCCATAGATGTTCCATTCGTGCACCGGGTAGCGGGCGGCCATGATCTCCTGCATCAGTTTCAGGGCGCTGGACACGATGGTGCCGCCGGTTTCCCGGGAGTAGAAGAACTCCTCCTCGTCGACCTCCTTGGCGCTGGTGTGGTGGCGGATGAACACCACCTCGATCTTGTCGTAGCTGCGCTTGAGGAACAGGTACAGCAGGATGAAGAAGCGCTTGGCGATGTCCTTGGTGGCCTGGGTCATCGACCCGGAGACGTCCATCAGGCAGAACATCACCGCCTTGGAGGTCGGGTTGGGCTGCTTGATCAGCAGGTTGTACTTGAGGTCGAAGGTATCCAGGAACGGAATGCGGTCGATGCGCGCCCGCAGTTTTTCGATCAGCGCCTCGGTGGCCTGGATGTCGCTGAAGTTATCCGGCTCCTCGCGGCGCAGGCGCTCCAGTTCCGCGCGCGCGGCGCGCAGCTTGAGGCGGCTGCTGCCGGACAGCGCGATGCGCCGCGCATGGGCCGAGCGCAGGGTACGCACGATGTTGATGCGCGATGGGTTGCCTTCGTTGCTGATGCCGGCACGCACGGTCTTGAAACTGTCGGCGCCGGTGATGTGGCGCTTGACCAGGTTGGGCAGTTCCAGGTCCTCGAACATGAAATCGAGGAATTCCTCCTGAGTGATCTGGAACACGAAGTCGTCCATGCCTTCGCCGCTGTTGCCGGCCTGGCCCCGGCCGCCGCCGCCCCCGCCGCCCTCCTGCGGACGGGGGATGCGCTCGCCGGCGACGAACTCCTTGTTACCCGGGTGCACGCTGGTCTGCCGGCCGCCGCGGCCGTGGTGCAGGATGGGTTCGTCGATGTCGCGGCCGGGGATGGTGATCTGCTCGCCGTGCTCCATGTCGGTAATGGAACGCCGGCCGACGGCTTCCTCGACGGCTTTCTTGATATGGCCACGGTAACGGCTCAGGAACCGCTGGCGGTTCACCGTGCTCTTGTTCTTGCCGTTCAGGCGGCGGTCGATGACGTAGCTCATATACGCGCTCCGGGCTAGCGGGAAGCTGCAGGCCGGAAGCTGGCAGTGCGCTGCGGTGCGCACAGGCGTCCAGCTTCAGGCGTCAGCTGCGTTACTGCGATTTACGTACCCGCAGATACCATTCGGACAGCAGGCGAACCTGTTTCTCGGTATAGCCACGCTCGACCATGCGCACCACGAAGTCGTTGTGCTTCTTCTGGTCTTCCTTGCTGGCCTTGGCGTTGAAGCTGATGACCGGCAGGAGGTCCTCGGTGTTGGAGAACATCTTCTTCTCGATCACTACGCGCAGCTTCTCGTAGCTCAGCCAGCTGGGGTTCTTGCCGTTGTTGCTGGCGCGCGCGCGTAGCACGAAGTTGACGATCTCGTTGCGGAAGTCCTTCGGGTTGCTGATGCCGGCGGGCTTCTCGATCTTCTCCAGTTCCTCGTTGAGGGCCATGCGGTTGAGGATCTCGCCGGTTTCCGGGTCGCGGTACTCCTGGTCCTGGATCCAGAAGTCGGCGTACAGCACGTAGCGGTCAAAGATGTTCTGCCCGTACTCGCTGTAGGACTCCAGGTAGGCGGTCTGGATTTCCTTGCCGATGAACTCGATGTAGCGCGGCGCCAGGTATTCCTTGAGGAAACGCAGGTAGCGCTCGCGCACCTCCGGCGGGAACTGTTCCTGTTCGATCTGCTGTTCCAGCACGTAGAGCAGATGCACCGGGTTGGCGGCGATCTCGTGCGGGTCGAAGTTGAACACCTTGGAGAGGATCTTGAAGGCGAAGCGGGTGGACAGGCCGGTCATGCCCTCGTCGACGCCGGCGGCGTCGCGGTATTCCTGGATCGACTTGGCCTTGGGATCGGTGTCCTTGAGGTTCTCGCCGTCGTACACGCGCATCTTCGAATAGATGTTGGAGTTCTCCGGCTCCTTGAGGCGCGACAGCACCGAGAACTGGGCGAGCATCTTCAGGGTGTCCGGGGCGCAGTGGGCGCGCGACAGCGTGCTGCTGGCCAGCAGCTTGTCGTAGATCTTGATCTCGTCGGTGACGCGCAGGCAGTAGGGCACCTTGACGATGTAGATACGGTCGATGAACGCCTCGTTGTTCTTGTTGTTGCGGAAGTTGTGCCATTCCGACTCGTTGGAGTGGGCGAGGATGATGCCGTTGAACGGAATCGCCCCGAGTCCCTCGGTGCTGTTGTAGTTGCCTTCCTGGGTGGCGGTGAGCAGCGGGTGCAGCACCTTGATGGGGGCCTTGAACATCTCGACGAACTCCATCAGCCCCTGGTTGGCCCGGCACAGGGCGCCGGAGTAGCTGTAGGCGTCGGCGTCGTTCTGCGGGAAGTCCTCCAGCTTGCGGATGTCCACCTTGCCGACCAGCGAGGAGATGTCCTGGTTGTTCTCGTCGCCCGGCTCGGTCTTGGCGATGGCGATCTGGTTGAGGATCGAGGGGTGCAGCTTGACCACCCGGAACTGGCTGATGTCGCCGCCGAATTCCTGCAGCGCTTGGTGGCCCACGGCGACATTATGTTGCTCAGCAGACGGCGCGGGATGTTGTATTCCTCTTCGAGGATGGCGCCATCCTCGCTGGCGTTGAACAGGCTCAGCGGCGATTCGAACACTGGCGAGCCCTTGATGGCATAGAAGGGCACATTTTCCATCAGTTGCTTGAGCTTCTCGGCCAGTGAGGACTTGCCGCCGCCCACCGGACCCAGCAGGTAGAGAATCTGCTTTTTCTCTTCCAAACCCTGGGCAGCATGGCGGAAGAACGAGACGATCTGCTCGATGCTTTCTTCCATCCCGTGAAAGTCGGCGAAGGCCGGATAGCGGCGGATGACCTTGTTGGAGAAGATGCGCGACAGGCGCGGGTCGCTGGCGGTATCGACCAGTTCGGGCTCGCCGATCGCCAGCAGCAGGCGCTCGGCAGCACTGGCGTAGGCGCTGGGGTCGCGCTTGCAGAGGTCCAGATACTCCTGCAGGGAATATTCTTCCTCGCGAGTCGTTTCGAATCGCTGCTGGAAGTGGCTGAAAATGCTCATGACGTCACCTCGCTCGATTGATAGAGCCGGCGCGGCTCGTTCTTGCGGGTGCTGGCTGCCTGCCGAGGACTCGGTCAGGTCAAATCCCCCAGAACCTAAGGTCGCTTACGCCGGGAGCCGGTGGACCGGCTCTTCCATTTTTCGATGGTCTGGGAGCAAGGATAGTTCGTAATCGTGGCGGTCAATGGCGGGCCGTCCGGAGCGGTAGGCGGGTGGCCGCCCGGGAGGGGGCAGGGCTCAGTCGTTGCCGCGGCTCACCGACTGCGGATAGAGGCTGCGCCAGTGCTCGAAGCCACCGTCCAGGCTGTACACCTGGCTGAAGCCTTGGTGGGCCAGGTAGTTCGCGGCGCTCTGGCTGGAGATGCCGTGGTAACAGTTGACGATCAGCGGCTGGTCGAGGTCTGCCTGGGCGATGAAGTCGTGCAGCGAGTGGTTGTCCAGGTGGCGGGCGCCAGAGATGTGCCCGTTGGCGAAACTCTGTGCATCGCGGATGTCGACCAGTTGCGCGCCCTGCTCCAGCAGTTCACGGGCCTGCTCGGGGGCGATGCGCTGGAAGGTGTCGGTCATGGACGGCTCCTGAAGAGGCGGGACAGGTGGTTGAGGCCGGTCGCGAGCAGGGAGGCGCCCTGGCCCTGTTCCGGCTGGGGTGGCAAGGCAGAAGGCTCGTCGTGGCTTTCCCGCTTCGACTTCTGGCAATCGCAGTGGTGCAGTTCGCCGCTGTCGACGTTGAGCAGGGTCATGGCGCCGCCCCATACGCAGCCGGTATCCAGCGCATACAGGCCGGGCTCATCGCAGCGCCCCTCGAGTGCCGCCCAGTGGCCGAAGATCAGCTTCTGCCCGCGGGCCTTGCGCTTGGGGTGGCTGAACCAGGGGGCGAAGCCCGCCGGTGCGCTGGACAGGCCTTCCTTGCTCTTCAGGTCCAGCGTGCCGTCTGCGGTGCAGAAGCGCATGCGCGTGAAGTAGTTGGTGATGACCCGCAGGCGCTCGATGCCGTGCAGGTTCTTGCTCCACCTGGCGGGCTCGTTGCCGTACATGCCGTCGAGGAATTCCCGGATGCGGTTGTCGTCCCGCAGGACTTCTTCCACTTCGGCGGCGCGCAGCAGGGCCTTCTTCAGCGTCCACTGCGGGGGAATGCCGGCATGCACCAGTGCTATGTCGCGCTCGGCGTCGTAGTGCAGCAGCTTCTGCCGGCGCAGCCAGTCGAGCAGGTCATCGCGATCGGGCGCCTCGAGGATTTCGCGCAGCGAGTCGTGCTTCTTCAGACGCTCGATGTTGTAGGCGGCAGCCAGCAGGTGCAGATCATGATTGCCCAGCACCGTAGTGATCGAATCGCGCATGGCGTAGAGAAAGCGCAGGGTGCCCAGCGAGTCCGGGCCGCGGTTGACCAGGTCGCCAACCAGCCACAGGTGATCCCTTGCGGGCTGGAAATCCACCCGTTCGAGCAGGCACTTGAGGGGCTCCAGGCAGCCCTGGATGTCGCCCACGGCGTACAGGGCCATCAGTGCAACGCTCCGGGAACAGCGAGACGGAAGGGCGGGATCGGCGCTTCGAAACGGGAACCGTCGTCGGCGAGCATCTGATAGCTGCCATACATGCTGCCCACCTCGGTGTGCAGCAGGGTGCCACTGGTATAGGTGTAGCTCTCGCCGGGTTGCAGATGCGGTTGCTGGCCAACCACACCCTCGCCGCGCACTTCCTGAACCTGCCCGTCGCCGTCGGTGATGATCCAGTGGCGGCCCAGCAACTGGGCGCCGATCGGACCGCTGTTGTGCAGCGTGATGGTGTAGGCGAAAGCATAGCGCTGCGACTCCGGTTGCGAGCGATCGGAGAGGTAGCGGGTGACGACCTGGATGTCGATGCGAGGGCTTTCGGTCATGCGCGTGGGATACCTGCCTGTGGTCGGGACTAGGAAGTTTCGTCGCGGGGCGCCTGCAGGGCCAGGCGGTCTGCCAGACGCACGAAGGCGGCCAGATCCAGTTGTTCCGGGCGCAGCGAACCCTCCACGCCAGCCGCTTCGATGTCCTCGGCGCTGAGCAACCCCTTGAGGGTATTGCGCAGGGTCTTGCGGCGCATGTTGAAGGCCGCACGCACCACGCGGTCGAGCTGGCGCGGATCCTGTGCCGGGTGCGGCAGGGTTTCGTGGGGCACCAGGCGAACGATGGCCGAATCCACCTTGGGCGCCGGATTGAACGCGCCCGGGCCGACATTGAACAGATGCTCCACGCGGCAGTGGTACTGCACCATGATCGACAGGCGGCCCCAGTCACCGCCACCCGGCTCGGCAGCCAGGCGCTCGACCACTTCCTTCTGCAGCATGAAATGCATGTCGCGGATCAGATGGGCGTGATCCAGCAAGTGGAAGATCAGCGGAGTGGAGATGTTGTACGGCAGGTTGCCGACCACACGCAGGCTGTGCGGGCCATCGGCAAGGGTGGCGAAGTCGAACTTCAGCGCATCGCCCTGGTTGATGTGGAAATTCGGCCGGCCAGCGAAGCGGCTGTTGAGGATCGGGATCAGGTCCAGGTCGAGCTCCACCACTTCCAGGTTGGCGCCGCTGTCCAACAGGCCCTCGGTCAGCGCGCCCTGGCCGGGGCCGATTTCCACGAGCCGCTCGCCGGCACGCGGGCGGATGGCGCGCAGGATGCGGTCGATCACTCCCATGTCATGCAGGAAGTTCTGGCCGAAGCGCTTGCGGGCGCGGTGTTGGTAGTCGGACATGACAGGGTTCCGGAAGACTGCGCAAAGCGAAAGGGGCGCAGTTTAACAGGTGAGATCGGCTGACGGAAAAGCGGCGCCAGAGCGCCGCTGCGTTTTCAGCATGGCCGGCTGTCCGCCATCAGGTAGGCGGTGTGCAATGCCACGCGCAGGCTGCCGGTATCGATGCGTCCGCTGCCGGCCAGGTCCAGGGCGGTACCGTGATCCACCGAGGTGCGAATGATCGGTAATCCCAGAGTGACATTCACCGCTGCGCCGAAGCCCTTGTACTTGAGCACCGGCAGGCCCTGGTCGTGATACATGGCCAGCACCGCGTCGCAGTGCTCCAGATGCTTGGGCGTGAACAGGGTGTCGGCCGGCAGCGGACCCACGAGATCCATGCCTTCCTGGCGCAGCTGCTCCAGGGTCGGCTCGATGACCTCGATCTCCTCGCGGCCCAGGTGCCCGCCCTCGCCCGCGTGCGGATTGAGGCCGCAGACCAGGATGCGTGGCCGGGCGATGCCGAACTTGTCGCGCAGGTCCGCATGCAGGATGCGAGTGACGCGCGTCAGGCGCTCGGGGGTGACGGCCGCCGCCACGTCCTTGAGCGGCAGGTGGGTGGTCACCAGGGCGACGCGCAGACCTTCGGTGGCGAGCATCATCACCACCTGTTCGGTGTGGGTCAGCTCGGCGAGAAACTCGGTGTGCCCGGAGAAGGGTACGCCGCCTTCGTTGATCACGCCCTTGTGCACCGGCGCGGTGATCATGCCGGCGAAGGTCCCGGCCACGCAGCCTTCACCGGCGCGGCGCAGGGTTTCCAGCACATAGCCGGCGTTGGCCGGGTCGAGGCGGCCGGGCTGCGTCGGGGATTGCAACGGCGTGTGCCAGACATACAGGCTGCCGGCCGGAGCCGGTTCCGGCGGCCAGCGCCCCGGGCCGACGTCGAGCAGGGTGATCTCCATGCCCAGCTCACCGGCCCGCTGGCGCAGCAGCTCACGACTGGCGATGGCCACGAGGGCATGGGGCTGCGCCTCGCGGGACAGCAGCAGGCAGAGGTCGGGACCGATGCCGGCGGGCTCGCCGGGGGTGAGGGCAAAGATGCGGCAGGACATGATGGATACCCGTAAGGCCAGCGGATGCCGGCCGGCTTGGATTGACGTCAGGGCTCAGTGGAGGGCGCTGACCGACGGAGCCAGGCTGTTGCAGAATCCCCTCTCCCTGATCGGGGGAGAGGGGCCGGGGGAGAGGTGAAACGGCCTGGCAGCTAGATCTTGATCTCGACATACGCCTCGTCGCGGATCTGCCGCAACCAGGTCTGCAGTTCCTCGTCATACTTGCGGCCACGCAAGGCGTTGAGCGCCTGCTGCTCGCGGAACTGGTCGCTGCTGTCCACCGAGCGGCGGTCCAGCACTTCGAGGATGTGCCAGCCGAACGGGCTGCGGAACGGTCGCGACAGACGGCCCACCGGGGTGTTGCCCATGACGCTGCGGAATTCCGGCACCAGCGCATTCGGGTCGACCCAGTTGAGGTCCCCGCCATTGAGGGCCGAGCCCGGGTCTTCGGAGAACTGGCGTGCCAGGGTGGCGAAATCCTCGCCATTCTGGATGCGCTGGTAGAGACGCTCCGCCAGGCGCTGGCTGTCTTCCAGGCTGCGGATTTCGCTGGGCTTGATCAGGATGTGGCGCACACGGGTTTCCTGGCGCAGCATCTGCTCGCCTTCGCCGCCGCGGCGCTCCAGCAGCTTGATGAGAATGAAGCCGCCCGGCGTACGCAGTGGCTGGGTCACTTCGCCGACTTTCAGGGAGGAGACCATGGCGTCCAGCGGCGGGGGCAGCTGGGCAGCTTTGCGCCAACCCATCTCGCCGCCTTCCAGGGCGTTCTCGTCGGCCGAGCGGGCAATGGCCAGCTGGGCAAAGTCGGCGCCTCGGCGCAGTTGGGCATGGATCTCGCGCGCCTGGCGCTCAGCGTTCTGGATGGCGCTGCTGGAGGCGCCTTCAGGCAGCGGGATCAGGATACTGGCCAGGCGCAGGTCTTCGGACAGTTGCAGCTTGCCCAGATCGGAGGCGAGGAAGTTCTTCACTTCCTGGTCGCTGACCTGAATACGCTCGGCGACGCGGCGCTGGCGTACGCGGCTGATGATCATCTCGCGGCGCACCTGCTCGCGAGCGTCCTCATAGGACAACCCGTCGCGCGCCAATGCAGCGCGGAACTGGTCCAGGCTCAGGCCGTTGCGCTGGGCGATGCTGGCCATGGCCTCGTTGAGCTCGGCATCGCCGATGCGAATGCCGGAGCGCTCGCCGATCTGCAGCTGGATGTTCTCGATGATCAGGCGTTCCAACACCTGCTGGGTGAGCACATGCTCGGGCGGCAGGGCCGCGCCGCGCCGGCCGATGGTCTGCTGCACTTCGCGCAGGCGAGCCTCAAGCTGACTCTGCATGATGACATCACCGTCCACGATGGCGGCCACACGATCCAGCGGACGTACCTCGGCGCCGGCGGCGGCGGTGAACAGCAGGGCACCCAGCAGCAGCGGGCGCAGACAGTCAGCGAGCTTGTTCTTCACGTCTTCGGTAACCTTGAATGCCTTGATCGAGGAAGGACTCTAACCTGTTGCCGGTCACGCCGCCGAGCCCCTTGAGAATGATCTGCACGAAGAAACCGTGATCGGTTTCCTCGTTCAGCGCCGGATTGAGGCTGGTTTCGTCGCGGTCGATCCACTGGCGGTAGACCATGCGCAGTTTCCAGCAGCAGCTGTCGTATTCGAAGCCGCTGATGGCGTCCAGCGTGCGTTCGCGCCCGTAGTCGTACTGCCAGCGGGCCAGCAGGCTCCATTGCGGGACGATCGGCCAGACCACCGAGAAATCATGCTGGCTGACCTTGTAGTAGTCCTTGATGTAATTGTCCTGTCCTGGGGTGCCGTAGTCCGGGTCGGTCACATAGCGCCCGGTCAGGGGATCGAGACGCGTGGTCTCGTTGCTGTAGCGATAACCCAGGTTAAAGATCTTGTTGGGGTTATCGGCGGGCTGGTAATGGAAGAATGCGCTGCCCGAGCGCGTGCGGTGCACGTCCGGATCCCAGTTGAAGTTGGCCGTCAGTCGCCAGTCCTGATTGAAGCGGTACTGGTACTCAAGGGCGTAGGGCGATACCGACGCCTGTGCGTCGTCGCGGGTGCGGTAGTCGATATCCGGCATCTGCACTTCGCGATCCTGGAAGTACAGAATCTGCCCGATGGAGAAGCGCTGGCGCTCGAAACCGTTGGGCTGGATCCAGCGGTTGGTCAGGCCAAGGGACAACTGGTTGGCGTCGCCGATGCGGTCCTTGCCGGCAAAGCGGTTGTCGCGCCAAAGCGAGGAGTAGCTGAACCTGGTCTCGCCAGTGTCGAACACCGGAATCTCGTCCTGCTCTTCGTAGGGGGCATAGAGATAGAACAGCCGGGGCTCCAGCGTCTGGCGAAAATCCTGGCCGAACAGCCGAGTGTCGCGGTCGAAGTAAAGACCGGCGTCCAGGCTGGCGATCGGCAGGCCGCGGTCTGGAGCGTCGTTGAACTGACTGCGGGGGATGCCGCCTTGTGTGGAGTCATGGCCTTTGTCGTCGAGCTCCAGATCGTACTGGGTATGGGCGTACTTCAGCGTCGGCTTCAGGAAGCCCCAGGTCCACTCCATCGGTAGGGAAATACTGGGCTCCAGATGAATGCGCGATCCTTCTGCGCGCTTCAAGCCGCGCAGGTTCTCGTCATACCAGCGTTGTTCGGCAGTGCCCGTGTTGCCATCGATATCGGTGAAGAAGCCGCTGCGCAGACTGCGCTGGAATTGCACATATTCGGTTCCGTAGCCGAACACCAGCCCGCCGGGACTGAACGGCAGACGGCCATTCAGGGTGAGCTGCGGCAAGCGGTTGTAGGGCGTCACCCCTTCCACCGTGGTGCGTTCGTAGGCATGCGCCGCCAGGCGTGCCGTGTAGCTGTCACCTCGCCAGCTCAGCCCGGCGCGCTGGTTGAGGTAATCCGGTGTGCCGACCCCCAGGTTGGTATCCAGATCCTGGAAATAGTAGGGATCGCTGATGGTGGTGTAATCCACCTCTCCACGCAGGCGCGGTGTGAAGTCGCTGGTGTGTTGCCAGCTGTACAGCCAGCGGGTGGCTTCGTACTCCGACTGCAGGCGGCGGTCGTCGTTTTCGTCATCCAGCCAGGCGGCGCCCATCTGGCCGCGACTGTCGCGGGTCAGGTAGCGGAACTCGCCTTCCATCTGCAGGCCGCGCTCGGTCATGTAGCGCGGATACAGGGTGGCGTCGTAGTTCGGCGCCAGGTTGAAGTAGTAGGGCGTCTGCAGCGCGATGCCGCTATCGTCCGTGCTGCTGAGGCTCGGCGGCAGGAAGCCGGACTGGCGCCGGTCATCAATCGGGAAATAGATGTAGGGCGTGTAGAAGACCGGGATGTCCTTGACCCGCAACGTGACGTTCGTGGCGGTGCCGAAGCCGGTGGCCGGGTTGAGGGTGACGTTGTTGCCCCTGAGCTCCCAGGTGTTCTCGCCCGGTTCGCAGCTGGTGTAGGTGCCGTCCTTCAGGCGGATTACCGCGTTTTCGTCGCGGGTGGCATAGAGCGCGGTGCCCCGTGCGTGGGCGGGATGCATGACGTACTCGGCGTTGTCCACCCGGGCCTGGCCTGAGTCGAGCTGCAGCTCGGCCCGATCGCCCAGCACCAGCATGCCCCGGTCGCGCAGGCGCACCTGGCCCTCCAGTTCGCCCTGGCCGGTCTGTTGGTCGAGGGTGGCGGTCTGTGCCTCGGCCTGCAGGCCGGCCTGGCGCAGCACCACGTCGCCCTGCAGGACGGTGCGTTCGTTGCGCTGATCGTAGCTGGAGCTGTCCGCCGAGGCGTAGGTCGGGGCTTCGTCGGCGGGGGTGCGGTCATCCATGCCCGGGCGCGCCGGCTCCGCATAGCCGCCCCGGCACCAGGGGCCGATTTCGGCCTGCTGTTCGGCCGTCAGCTGGTCACGTGGCACCCAGTCCAGATGCTGGTGCGGGTTGAACGACGGGCGTGAGGAGGGCGCGCGTTGCGGCGCTGGCGCAGCTGCCGACGCGCCATCGGAACTGCTATGCTCCGGCCGCGGCGGAAGGTCGGCCGGAGCAGGCTCGGCGGCACAGACCCAGGTGCCATCTTCGGCGCTTCGGCAATCGAATTGTTCCTCCGCCCCGAAGCTGTTCGTCAGCGGTTGCAGCGCCAGCAGACCGCCGGCCAGCAAGGGAAATTTCCTGCGAAATGCGAAGATTCTTACGGCCATCTTTCGGGTCCGACTGCTTTGCGCGATGGGCCTGCGAAGAGCTGTCGCATGCTTCTCGATGGGCTGATAAAAGGCGTTGGATGATAAAACATGACCTGCACAACGGCCAGCGCCGTCGGAGACTCCCGAATGATTGATCACGATGTCCGCCTCCAGCGGCTGAGTGCCTGGTTCGACCGGCTTTTGCCTGCACTGTTCGCGTCGCAGGGCTGGGGAGACGTGATTCCGGGTGAGCTGACCCCGGCCAGTAGCGACGCCAGTTTCCGCCGCTATTTCCGCTGGCAGGGTGGTGAGCGCACCTTGATCCTCATGGATGCGCCGCCGCCGCAGGAAGATTGCCGCCCCTTCGTGAAGATAGCCGGCCTGTTGGCCACTGCCGGTGTGCATGTGCCGCGCGTGCTGGCCAGCGATCTCGAAGAGGGCTTCCTGGTGCTCGATGACCTGGGCCGCCAGACTTACCTGGAGGTGATCGACACGCAGAACGCGGATCGCCTGTTCGACGACGCTGTCCGCGCGCTGCTGGCCTTCCAGCAGCTGCCGCAGGATGCCGGTCTGTCCGCCTATGACGAAGCCCTGCTGCGCCGCGAGCTGCAGCTGTTCCCCGACTGGTACCTGGCCTGCGAGCTGCAGGTGAGCCTGAGTGTTGCACAGCAGGCAGCCTGGGAGCGCAGCTGCCGCGTGCTGATCGACAGTGCCCTGGCGCAACCGCGCGTGCTGGTGCACCGCGATTACATGCCGCGCAACCTGATGCTCAGCGAGCCGAATCCCGGCGTGCTGGACTTCCAGGACGCCGTCTACGGCCCGGTCAGCTACGACATCACCTGCCTGTTCAAGGACGCCTTCCTCAGTTGGCCGCTGGACCGCGTGGATGCCTGGCTGGAGCGCTACTGGCTGCGGGCGCGTGCGGCCGGCATCGCGGTGCCGGAACGGTTTGCGGATTTCCTGCGCGACTGCGACCTGATGGGCGTGCAGCGTCACCTCAAGGTGATCGGCATCTTCGCGCGCATCTGCCATCGCGATGGCAAGCCCAGGTACCTGGGCGACGTGCCGCGCTTCTTCGCCTATATCGATGCCGTGACGGCGCGGCGCCCGGAGCTTGCTGAACTGCGCGAGCTGCTGGAAGAGCTGTCGGGGCGACCGGCTGGGTGTTCTGCATGAAGGCGATGATCCTGGCCGCCGGCAAGGGCGAACGCCTGCGCCCGCTGACCCTGCATACCCCCAAGCCGCTGGTGCGCGTCGGTGGCAAGCCGCTGATCGAGTACCACATCGAGGCGCTGGCCCACGCCGGTTTCCGCGAGCTGGTGATCAACCATGCCTGGCTTGGCGCACAGATCGAAGAGTATCTGGGTGATGGCGCGCGCTTTGGCGTGAGTATCGCCTACTCCGCCGAAGGCGAGCCGCTGGAAACCGGCGGCGGCATCCGCAAGGCCTTGCCGCTGCTCGGCGACCAGCCTTTCGTGGTGGTCAACGGCGACATCTTCACCGACTACGATTTCGCCCGGCTGCGCGACATTGAGGTCGCTTCAGTCCATCTGGTTCTGGTCGATAACCCTGAGCATCATGCCGATGGGGATTTCGCCTGGCACGCGGGTCGGCTGGTGGCGGACCGGGAGGATGTGGCGCGACTGACCTACAGTGGTATCGCGGTGCTGCATCCCCGGCTGTTCGCGGGCAGTCCGGAAGGAGCTTTCAAACTGGCTCCGCTGCTGCGCCGCGCGCAGGCCGAAGGAGCGGCCAGCGCGGAACATTTCACCGGGCGCTGGATCGACGTCGGCACCCATGAGCGTCTGGCGCAGGCGGAGCGCCTGCTGGCGGGAGAGTCTTGAACATGCGTTGGCCTGTCACCCTGTTGGGCGCAGCCGCCGGATTGGCGCTGGCGAGCATTCCCGGCGCGCTGTTGGGTGGCGTGCTCGGCCATAGCCTGGATCGCCGTCTGCAGATCCGCTCCTGGAAGGGTCTTATCCAGCGCCTGGGCTGGAGCGGTGGCGAGCTGGATGACAATGACCTGCTGTTCATCCTGCTTGGGCGCCTGGCGAAGAGCGACGGGCGGGTCCAGGAGGCGCACATCGCCCAGACCCGTGCGGAAATGCGCCGCCTGAGCCTGGACACCGAGCAGCAGCGCCGCGCCATCGAAGCGTTCAATCGTGGTAAGACTGGCGACGACGGCCTGTTGTTGCCGTTGCGTCGGCTGCGCAAGCGGCCCGAAAAGGTCCGCAGTGTGCTTTCCAGCTGCTGGCGGCTGGCGGCTGCCGAGCCGCAGATCAGCGAGCGCAAGCGCAATCTGATTCTGCTCTGGGGCCGCTGGGCCGGCTGCACACCGGGCGAGGTGTTGGATCTGCAGCCGACCGCCAGCCAGCACAATCCCGGCAAGGCGCGTGAATCGGCGGTGGCGCCGCGCGCGCGTAACCCCTACGAGGAAGCCCTGCAGCTGCTCGGTGTGCGGGAAACCTCCGAGTCCGGGGAGATCAAGCGCGCCTACCGTCGCCTGCTCAGTCAGTACCACCCGGACAAGCTGGCCGGCGCCGGCGCCAGCTCCGACGCGGTGCGCCAGGCCACCGAAAAGACCCGCGAACTGCACAGCGCCTACACGCTGGTGCGCGAGCGCCACGGGTTCTAAGCGGTCTGCCCTGGTTCAGCGCTGCGCCGAGCGTGCGTCCAGCTCCAGCCAGCCGCGCACGCGGCGTACCAACTGCTCCTGCTCGGCGCGAGCGTCGCTCGGCAGGCTCTGCAAGCCGACCTGCATATAGGCCGGATGCTGCTGGCGCTTGCCGGCGTTCAGGCGTTCACGGGCGGCAGTCGACTGGTGCGCCTGGTCACGGTAGTAGAAATCGGCGGTCGCCAGGCGCAGCTGCGGCAGCAGCTCGTCGAGTCCTGTCTTGGCGTCCCCGGGTTCGCGGGGGGAGACAATCACCAGTTGCGCCACCTCGCCCGGCTGCTGCTCCTGAAGGAAGCGCGCGGCCCAGTAGGCGCCGGTGCCGTGGCCGAGCAGGACCAGCGTGCGCGGCTGCTGCTGGCGCGCAAATTCCAGTGCGGCGCGCAGGCGTGCCTGCACACGTTGGGCGTGGTCCGGTTCCGCCGGGGCCAGGTCGTCCAGCGCCGCGCTGGCGCTGGCTGTGTCCGGAGTGAATTCGGCGGCAACGGTCGGGGTGCTTGCCTCCTGCTCGGCGCGGGCCGTTTCGGCTGCCGGCTCGCCCTCCGTTTCCAGCGCTTCGGGTGCTTCCACTTTTTCCACACCTTCCAGCATCACGGTCACCGGCTTGCCCTTGCGTGCTTTCACACCGGCGTTCGGGCCGTCCGGCAGGGTCAGGCTCAGGGTGCTCCAGCCGAGGTCCGGCAACTGACGGCGCAGCGGACCAATTGCGGTGGGCCAGTCTGCGGTTTCGCCCTCGCCCGGCAGGAGGATCACCAGCCCGGCGGGCTGCGCTTGGTTGGCCGGCAGCCACAGGGACAGGAACGGATCGGCGCCACCGTCGAGGGTAAGTTGCTGGCGCGCCGGCAACTGGCGCTGCAAGGCCTGCTGCTGCGCCTCGCTGCGGCTGTCCAGCATGGGGCGCGGCGGCACGCTGCGTGGCGCGGGCTCAACGCTGAGAGGCGCGGCTTCAGGGGCGGTGGCTGCGTTGTCCTCGGCCAGGGCTGGCAGGCCGTGCAACAGCACAGCCAGGGTCAGAGGAGAAAGCAGGGCGGCAGGGTGGCGCAGCATGGCAACGAACCGGCGATGGGGGAGACGCACGGAGTCTAAAGGGCAATTGCCGGCTTGTCAGGCAAGGTGTCGGCGGACAGCGCAAGCCCGCCAGCGGGAGTACAATGCGCGCTTTTCCGGAATTGCCCTGCCGAGGTCCGTCCCATGCAACCCTTCGCCATCGCTCCGTCGATTCTCTCCGCCGACTTCGCCCGCCTCGGCGAAGAGGTGGACAAGGTGCTCGCCGCCGGCGCCGACATCGTGCACTTCGACGTGATGGACAACCACTACGTGCCCAACCTGACCATCGGCCCGATGGTCTGCAGCGCGCTGCGCAAGTACGGCATCACCGCGCCCATCGACGCGCACCTGATGGTCAAGCCGGTGGACCGCCTGATCGGCGACTTCCTCGAGGCGGGCGCCAGCTACATCACCTTCCACCCTGAAGCCAGCGAGCACATCGACCGTTCCCTGCAGCTGATCAAGAGCGGCGGCGCCAAGGCTGGCCTGGTGTTCAATCCGGCCACCCCCCTGGACTGCCTGAAGTACGTGATGGACAAGGTCGACATGATCCTGCTGATGAGCGTCAACCCCGGTTTCGGCGGACAGAAGTTCATCCCCGGCACCCTGGACAAGCTGCGCGAGGCACGCGCGCTGATCGACGCCAGCGGCCGCGACATCCGCCTGGAGATCGACGGTGGCGTGAACGTGCAGAACATCCGGGCCATCGCCGAGGCCGGCGCCGATACCTTCGTCGCCGGCTCGGCAATCTTCAACCAGCCCGACTACAAGGCGGTGATCGACGCCATGCGCGCCGAGCTGGCGCACGTCGCGCGATGACCCTGCTGGAAGCACTGTTCGGCGGCCGGCTGCCGCGCCTGGTGATGTTCGACCTGGACGGCACGCTGGTGGATTCCGTGCCGGACCTGACCGCCGCCGTGGACAGCATGCTGCGCCAGCTGGGCCGGGCTCCGGCTGGCATCGAAAAGGTGCGTGATTGGGTCGGCAATGGCGCGCCGGTGCTGGTGCGCCGCGCCCTGGCCGGGCAGCTGGACCATACTCGAGTGTCCGACGAGGAGGCCGAGGCGGCGCTGGCGCTGTTCACCGAGGCCTACGCCGGCAGCCATGCGTTGACCAGCGTCTACCCCGGCGTGCCGGAATGCCTGGAATGGCTGAGCGCCCATGACATCTCGCTGGCCGTGATCACCAACAAGCCGAGCCGGTTTGTCGCTCCGCTGCTGGAAGAAAAGGGCCTGGCGCAGCACTTTCGCTGGACGGTGGGCGGCGACACACTGCCCGTGCAGAAGCCCGATCCCGCCGCGCTGTTCTGGGTGATGGACAAGGCCGGGGTATCGCCCGCCGATTCTCTGTTCATCGGTGACTCGCGCAACGATGTGCTGGCCGCACGTGCCGCCGGCGTGCGCTGCGTGGCCCTGAGCTACGGTTACAACCATGGCCGGCCCATCGCCGAGGAGATGCCCGACCGGGTTCTCGACGATCTGCGCCTGCTGGTTGCCAGCGTTGCGGGGCTGCGCTAGTGTGGCCGGCACCGTATCACCCCCTGGAAGAGATCAGATCGTGGTGGTCACCCGCAAACAGTGGATGAAAGTTCTCAAGGCCCTGGCCCGTTGGCGCTGGCGCGCCTGACTTTCTCCTGCCGGCCGCGCCGGCCCGTTTGCCCGACCTTTTGTTTTGCCCCTCCGACCACGAGGCTGACATGACCCGCGAAGAATTCCTGCGTTTGGCCGCCGACGGCTATAACCGCATCCCGCTGGCGTTCGAGACGCTGGCTGATTTCGATACCCCGCTTTCCCTCTACCTCAAGCTGGCCGACCAGCCACATACCTACCTGCTCGAATCCGTGCAGGGCGGTGAGAAATGGGGGCGTTACTCCATCATCGGTCTGTACAGCCGCACCGTGCTGCGCGTGCACGGCCACCAGGTTCAGGTGCACGACAACGGCGCGCTGGTCGAAGAGGCCGAGGTCGACGATCCTCTGGACTTCGTCGAGCAGTTCAAGGCGCGCTATCGCGTGCCGACCCTGCCCGGCCTGCCGCGCTTCGACGGTGGCCTGGTGGGCTACTTCGGCTACGACAGCGTGCGTTACGTGGAGCGCAAGCTCGCGCAATGCCCGAATCCCGATCCGCTGGGCACCCCGGATATCCTGCTGATGGTGTCCGACTCGGTGGTCGTCTTCGACAACCTCGCCGGCAAGCTGCACTGCATCGTGCTGGTCGATCCGGCGCAGGCGGATGCCTACGACGCCGGCAAGCAGCGTCTGCAGGCCCTGCGCGAGCGGCTGCGCCAGCCGATCACGCCACGTCCGGGGCTGGACTTCGACCGGGCGAAGGGGCCTGAGCCGGTGTTCCGCTCCAGCTTCAGCCAGGAGGCCTTCGAGCAGGCGGTTCGGCAGATCAAGGAATACATCCTGGCCGGGGACTGCATGCAGGTGGTGATCTCCCAGCGCATGTCGATTCCCTTCCAGGCCGCCCCCATCGATCTCTACCGCGCGCTGCGCTGCTTCAACCCCACCCCCTACATGTACTTCTTCAACTTCGGCGACTTCCACGTGGTGGGCTCCTCGCCGGAAGTGCTGGTGCGCGTCGAGGACGGCGAGGTCACCGTGCGGCCGATCGCCGGCACCCGTCCGCGCGGCGCCAACGAGGAGGCCGACCGCGCCCTGGAACAGGACCTGCTGTCCGACGCCAAAGAGCTGGCCGAGCACCTGATGCTGATCGACCTGGGCCGCAACGATGTGGGCCGGGTGTCGAACACCGGCTCGGTGAAGGTCACCGAGAAGATGGTGATCGAACGCTATTCCAACGTGATGCACATCGTTTCCAATGTCACCGGTCAGCTGAAACCCGGGCTGTCGGCCATGGATGCGCTGCGCGCCATTCTGCCGGCCGGCACCCTGTCCGGGGCGCCGAAGGTGCGCGCCATGGAAATCATCGACGAGCTGGAGCCGGTCAAGCGCGGCATCTACGGCGGCGCGGTGGGTTACCTGGCCTGGAACGGCAACATGGACACCGCCATCGCCATCCGCACCGCAGTGATCCGCGACGGCGAGCTGCACGTGCAGGCCGGCGCCGGCATCGTCGCCGACTCGGTGCCCGCGCTGGAGTGGGAAGAAACCCTGAACAAGCGCCGCGCCATGTTTCGCGCGGTGGCGCTGGCCTCGTCCGAAGCGGAAGGAGCGTAAGCCATGCTGTTGATGATCGATAACTACGACTCCTTCACCTACAACGTGGTGCAGTACCTGGGCGAACTGGGTGCCGATGTCCACGTGATCCGCAATGACGAGCTGACGATCGCGCAGATCGAGGCGCTCAAGCCCGAGCGCATCGTCGTCTCGCCGGGGCCCTGCACGCCGACCGAAGCCGGCGTGTCCATCGAGGCGATCCTGCACTTCGCCGGCAAGCTGCCGATCCTCGGCGTATGTCTGGGCCACCAGAGCATCGGCCAGGCGTTCGGCGGCAAGGTGCTGCGCGCGCGGGTAGCCATGCATGGCAAGACCAGCCCGGTGTTCCACGCGGACCAGGGCGTGTTTGCCGGGCTGAACAATCCGCTGACCGTGACCCGCTACCACTCGCTGGTGGTCGAGCGCGACAGCCTGCCCGACTGCCTGGAGATCACCGCCTGGACGCGACGCGACGACGGCGGCGTCGACGAGATCATGGGCCTGCGCCACAAGACCCTGAATATCGAGGGCGTGCAGTTCCACCCGGAATCCATCCTCACCGAACAGGGCCACGAGCTCTTTGCCAACTTTCTGAAACAGTCCGGAGGCGTGCGCCAATGAACATCAGGGATGCCCTCAACCGGGTGGTCAACCACCTGGACCTGAGCACCGAGGAAATGCAGGACGTGATGCGCCAGATCATGACCGGCCAGTGCACCGACGCGCAGATCGGCGCCTTCCTGATGGGCCTGCGCATGAAGAGCGAGAGCATCGACGAGATCGTCGGTGCCGTGCAGGTGATGCGCGAACTGGCCACCCCGGTCAACGTGCCGGGCGCCAACCTGGTCGACAACTGCGGCACCGGCGGCGACGGCATGAACATCTTCAACGTCTCCAGCGCGGCGTCCTTCGTGGTGGCGGCGGCCGGCGGCAAGGTGGCCAAGCATGGCAACCGAGCGGTGTCCGGCAAGAGCGGCAGTGCCGACCTGCTGGAAGCCGCCGGCGTGTATCTGGACCTCAAGCCCGAGGAAGTGGCGCGTTGCGTGGACACCGTGGGCGTGGGCTTCATGTTCGCCCCGGCGCACCACGGCGCCATGCGCCATGCGGGCAACGCCCGCCGCGAGCTCGGTTTGCGCACGCTGTTCAACATCCTCGGGCCGATGTCCAACCCGGCGGGCGTCAAACGCCAGGTGCTGGGTGTGTTCAGTAAGGAACTGTGCCGGCACATGGCCGAGGTGCTGCGCCGGCTGGGCAGCGAGCACGTGATGGTGGTGCATTCCAAGGACGGCATGGACGAGATCAGTCTGGCCGCACCCACCCACGTGGCCGAGCTGCGCAACGGGGAAATCCGCGAGTACGACATCTTGCCGGAGGACTTCGGCATCAGGAGCCAGAGTCTGATCGGCCTGACCGTCAACGATGCCCAGGAATCGCTGGCGCTGATCACCGACGCGCTGGGTCGGCGCAAGACCGAGAACGGTCAGAAGGCCGCAGACATGATCGTGCTCAACGCCGGTGCGGCGCTGTATGTCGCCGGTGTGGCCGGCACGCTGAAGGATGGCATCCACATGGCCCACGATGCGCTGTACAGCGGCCTGGCCCTGGACAAGCTGCAGGAGCTGGTGTCCTTCACCGCCGTGTTCCGCCAGGAGGCTGCGCAATGAGCCTGAGCGTGCTGGAGCGGATTATTGCCCGCAAGGCCGAAGAAGTCGCTGAACGCCGTGGCCGGGTGAGTCTGGACGAGCTGGAGCGCCTGGCGAAGCAGGCCGATGCGCCGCGTGGCTTCGCCCGTGCCCTGCAGGAGCGTGCCGCGCGGCGCGAGGTGGCGGTCATCGCCGAGGTGAAAAAGGCCTCGCCGAGCAAGGGCGTGATCCGTCCGCACTTCGCGCCAGCGGAGATCGCGCGCAGCTACGAGGCCGGTGGCGCCGCTTGCCTGTCGGTGCTGACCGACATCGATTTCTTCCAGGGTAGCGACGCCTACCTGCAGGAGGCGCGCGCCGCCTGTTCGCTGCCGGTGATCCGCAAGGACTTCATGATCGATCCGTACCAGATCGTCGAGGCCCGCGCGCTGGGCGCCGACTGCGTACTGCTGATCGTCGCCAACCTGCAGGACGGCCAGATGGCCGAGCTGGCGGCGGTGGCCAAGGCGCAGGGGCTGGATGTGCTGGTCGAGGTGCATGACGGCGCCGAACTGGAGCGTGCGCTGCGCCTGGATACCCCGTTGTTGGGCATCAACAACCGCAACCTGCACACCTTCGAGGTCAGCCTCGACACCACCTTGGCGCTCAAGGAGCGGGTGCCGGCCGACCGAATGGTGATCACCGAAAGCGGCATTCTTGGCCGCGCCGACGTCGAGCGGATGGAGGCCAACGGGGTGTATGGTTTCCTGGTAGGCGAGGCGTTCATGCGCGCCGAGGATCCGGGCGCCGAGCTCAAGCGCCTGTTCTTTCCCGCGCGCTGAAACCGCCCATAAAAAAACCGGCCCTGAGGCCGGTTTTTTTATGGCTGGGTTTCAGCGGGTGCCGAACACCACCATGGTCTTGCCTTTCACGTTCACCAGACCCTGTTCCTCCAGGGACTTGAGCACGCGGCCGACCATTTCCCGCGAGCAACCGACGATACGGCCGATCTCCTGGCGGGTGATCTTGATCTGCATGCCGTCCGGGTGGGTCATGGCGTCGGGCTGCTTGCACAGATCGAGCAGGGTGCGCGCGACGCGGCCGGTGACGTCGAGGAAGGCCAGGTCGCCGACCTTGCGGGTGGTGTTGCGCAGGCGTTCGGCCATCTGGCTGCCCAGGGCGAACATGATTTCCGGGTCCTGCTGGATGAGTTCGCGGAACTTGGCGTAGCTCAATTCCGCCACTTCGCACTCGGTCTTGGCACGAACCCAGGCGCTGCGCGGCTTCTCCGAACCTTCCTTCTCGAACAGCCCCATCTCGCCGAAGAAGTCCCCGGTGTTGAGATAGGCGATGATCATTTCGCGACCGTCGTCATCCTCGATGAGGATGGTGACCGAGCCCTTGATGATGAAGAACAGCGTTTCGCAGCGATCCCCCGCGTAGATGATCGTGCTTTTGGCGGTGTAACGCCGCCGGTGGCAATGCACGAGCAGCTTGTCCAGATGTTTGTTCTTGGAAGCGAGACTGATAGCGACCATGCCCTGAATCCCCAATACGTGGTACGTCCTGTGGAACGTATTTGTTTTAGTTATGCCCGGTGAGTGTGCCATTTAAGTAGTGGCAACTTAACAGCCAACAGGGGGCGATGTTAAACCTTCGTGAGGGTAATCACACGGAACACGTCGCCTGGGTCACAGTGCTTTGGCCAAGAGGCCCACGCGCGCTGTGCTAAGCTGCGCGCCTTTTCCAGTGGGACGAGCGGGACGAATGAAAGCACGCATCCAATGGGCCGGCGAGGCCATGTTTCTCGGCGAATCGGGTAGTGGGCATGTGGTGGTGATGGATGGTCCGCCGGAAAGCGGCGGTCGTAACCTGGGCGTGCGGCCCATGGAGATGCTGCTGCTGGGTCTGGGTGGGTGTTCCAGCTTCGACGTGGTAAGCATCCTGAAAAAGTCCCGCCAGGCGGTGGAGAGCTGCGAGGCGTTTCTGGACGCCGAGCGCGCCACGGAGGACCCGAAGGTGTTTACCCGGATCCACCTGCGCTTCGTGGTGAAGGGGCGTGGGCTGAAGGAACCGCAGGTCAAGCGGGCGGTGGAGCTGTCCGCCGAAAAGTACTGCTCGGCATCCATCATGCTGGGCCGTGCGGGCGTAGATATCACCCACAGCTACGAGATCGTCGAGCTGGGCTGATGGCCGCAAGAACGAAAAAGGCGCCTGCGGGCGCCTTTTTCGTGGGCCGGTGGATTCAGATCCGGTACGTGCTCTTGGTCATGACCTTGGCCATCAGTGACATGCCGAACTTGATCGGGGCGGGGAAGCGATAGCCACCGGCTGCCAGGGCATTGCTGGAGTGCAGCTGCTCGTCGGTGCGCATCTGTTCGAGGATGGCGCGGCTCTTGGCGTCTTCGCGGGGAATCTGCGCCAGATGCTCGTCGAGGTGCTTGACCACCTGGTCCTCGGTGGCGGCCACGAAGCCCAGGCTGACCTTGTCGCTGATCAGGCCGGCAGTGGCGCCGATGCCGAATGACAGGCCATAGAACAGCGGATTGAGGAGGCTGGTGCGGCTGCCCAGCTCACGGACACGCTGTTCGCACCAGGCCAGGTGATCGATCTCCTCATCAGCGGCCTGCTCCATGGCTTCGCGAATGTGCGGCAGCTTGGCGGTCAGCGCCTGGCCCTGGTAAAGCGCCTGTGCGCACACTTCGCCGGTGTGATTGATGCGCATCAGTCCGGCAATGTGGCGTTTGCTCTGCTCGTCCAGGCTGGTCTCCTCTTTCAGGACGGCCGGCGAAGGCCGCGTGGACGGTCCGCTGAAGGGCAGCAGGGTGCGCAGCACGGTGTCGACCTGCTGCAGCAGGCGATCTGCGGGGGAATAGTGACGTTCGCTGGCCATGAGGGTCTCCGGGTCGACTGGCGGCAGAGTGTACTGCATCGCGGCATTGCGGTTTTGATTCGTGTCAGCGCGCCGGCTGGGGTAGCGACTAGCCGGGCGGCCAGTACAAGGGGCGCTGGCCGAGTACGTGCAGGTGCAGATGGAACACCGTTTGCCCGGCCAGGGCGTCACTGTTGATCACCACGCGGAAGCCCTTGTCGCAACCCTGCTGCCGAGCCAGCCGCTGGGCGACGAGGAGCAGATGGCCGGCCAGCGACTTGTCGGCCTGTTCATCCAGGTCATGCAGGGTAGCGATGTGCTTCCGGGGAATGACCAGGAAGTGCACCGGCGCCTGCGGATTGACATCCTGGAAGGCGATCGCCAGATCGTCCTCATACAGGCGTTGCGCGGGGATCTCCCCGGCAGCGATCTTGCAGAACAGACACTCCACGGTGGGGCTCCGGACAGGCGGGAACTCCCAGTGTAGTGAGGGCGATCAGGAATCGCCCATGCCGCCAGTCCGTTCAGAACGGCCGGACCACCACAAGGATGACAATCGCCAGCAGGAAGAGCACCGGGACTTCGTTGAACCAGCGATAGTACACATGGCCGTGCGGGGTTTCGCCCCGGGCGAAGCGCTTGAGCTGGGCGCCGCACATGTGGTGATAGCCGATCAGCAGTACCACCAGGGTCAGCTTGGCATGCATCCAGCCGCCGGTGGCGAACAGGCCCGGATTGAGGGCGAGCATGGCGATACCCAGGATCACCGTGGCAAGCAGGGAGGGCAGCATGATGCCGCGATACAGCTTGCGCTCCATGATGCAGAAGCGATCACGGCTGGCCTGGTCATCGCTCATGGCGTGGTAGACGAACAGGCGCGGCAGGTAGAAGAGACCGGCGAACCAGCACACCATGGCAATGATGTGCAGGGCCTTGAGCCAGAGATAGAGCATCGAGCGGCGTCCTTAAGGTTTTCGAGAGGGCTGCCGATAGTAGTAACAAACCGGGTGGGCGTCATCTCAGTGGTTGGCCGCGACACGCGACGGTCTTATCATCGGCGGCCTTTGTGTGGCTCGACTGAGGGGCGTGAAATGATCAAAGTCGGAATCGTTGGGGGCACCGGGTATACCGGGGTCGAACTGCTGCGGCTGTTGGCCCAGCATCCGCAGGTCGAGGTGGCGGTGATCACCTCGCGCTCCGAAGCTGGCGTCAGGGTGGCGGACATGTACCCCAACCTGCGCGGCCACTACGACAACCTGGCGTTCAGTGTGCCGGACAGCGCCACGCTGGGCGCCTGCGATGCGGTTTTCTTCGCGACGCCGCATGGTGTGGCGCATGCGCTGGCCGGCGAGTTGCTGGCTGCGGGCACCCGGGTGATCGATCTCTCCGCCGATTTCCGCCTGCAGGATGCCGAGGAGTGGGCCGCCTGGTATGGCCAGCCCCATGGGGCGCCCGAGCTGCTCGGCGAAGCCGTGTATGGCCTGCCGGAAGTCAACCGCGAGCAGATTCGCGGCGCGCGTTTGATCGCCGTGCCGGGCTGCTACCCGACCGCCAGCCAGTTGGGTCTGCTGCCTTTGCTGGAAGCGGGTCTGGCCGACCCCGCCACGCTGATTGCCGACTGCAAGTCGGGCGTCAGTGGCGCCGGTCGTGGCGCCAAGGTGGGCTCTCTGTTCTGCGAGGCCGGTGAAAGCATGATGGCGTACTCGGTCAAGGGCCACCGGCACTTGCCGGAGATTCGCCAGGGCTTGCGTCGCGCAGCCGGTGGAGAGGTCGGACTGACCTTCGTTCCGCACCTGACACCGATGATCCGGGGTATCCACGCCACCCTGTATGCCCGTGTGGCTGACCGCTCCGTCGACCTGCAGGCACTCTACGAAAAGCGTTACGCCAACGAGCCCTTCGTGGATGTGATGCCGGCTGGCAGTCATCCGGAAACCCGCAGCGTGCGCGGCGCCAACGTCTGCCGCCTGGCCGTGCACCGGCCGCAGCAGGGCGACCTGGTGGTGGTGCTGTCGGTGATCGACAACCTGGTCAAGGGCGCCTCCGGCCAGGCGGTACAGAACTTGAACATCATGTTCGGCCTGGATGAGCGTCTCGGCCTGAGTCATGCGGGGATGCTGCCCTGATGATGTGGGAAGTCAAAACGCTGGATCCGCGTCATCAGCGCCGCAAGCGAATTCTACTGACGGTGCTGCTGCTCTCCCTGCCGCTGCTGGTGCTGGGTGCCTACTGGAAAGGGGGCGAGGATAGCCGAGAGCGTATTCGCGAGCTGGAAGCTCTGGAAGAGCATTACGAGCAGGTCAGCCGCGAGCTGGAGCAGTCGCAGCAGATGCAGGCCGTGCTGTCCAGCGGCGAGCGCCTGGGCCGCCAGGCCAACGAGCAGAGCCGGCAGACCATCAAGCTTCTCGAAGAGCAGATCTACAAGCTGCAGCAGGACCTGGCGTTCTACAAGGGGGTACTGGCGCCGGCCAGCCGCCGCGAGGGTCTGCGTATCCGCTCGTTCGAGCTGCAGAGCACGGACGATCCGCTGCTGTATCGCTACAAGCTGCTGCTGAGTCGGGTGGGCACGGATGACAAGCCGCTGGAGGGGCAGGTGCGCATCAGCGTGGTCGGCGAACGCCAGGGCGCAGAGGTGGAGCTGGACCTTTCCGAACTTTCCAAGGAGTGGACCAGCACCACATCCTTCGCCTTCCGCCACCTGCAAGCCTTCCCGGAAGGTGCACGGTATGCCGAGCTGAACCTGCCTGAGGATTTCACCCCCAGTCAGGTCAAGGTACGCGCCGATATCAAGGGCCAGCGCCAACCGCTGGAACGTACTTACAACTGGAATGAAGAGAAGAAGTAATGGCCATGTGGAGCAACAGCAATAAGAACAAGCCGGCGTCTGCCGATCTGCAGCGCTATAACGGCAAGACCAGCATCATCGCCGCTGGCGCACTGCTGGTAGGCGATCTGCGCGTGAAGGGCGCTGTTCAGCTGGATGGCCGGCTGCAGGGTAATCTGATCGCCGAGGAAGGACTGGTACGGGTCTCCACGGGTGGTCTGGTCGAGGGCGAGATTCACGCTCAGCACGTCATCCTGGATGGCGAGGTGACCGGCGATGTCCATGCTTCCGAGCACGTCGAGCTTGGAAGCGGTGCCCGCCTGCGCGGCAACCTCTACTACGGGCTGATGGAGATGGCCATGGGTGCACAGATCGAGGGGCGCCTGTACGCCATTCGCGAAGGCGATGCACCGCTGGAGCTGCCGGCGCCTGCGGAAGTCGTCGCCGAATAATTGACTGGTTTACTCGGGTAAGCGGATAATGCCGGCCACGTTGTTTGGCTTGATGCCGGGAGATTTCCAGCATGAGTGTTGAATCCTTCACCCCCAGTCCGCTGATTTTTACCCAGGGGGCGGCACATAAGGTGAAGAGCCTGGTCGAGGAAGAAGGCAATCCGCGCCTGAAGCTGCGGGTGTTCGTGACCGGCGGAGGCTGCTCCGGCTTTCAGTACGGTTTCACGTTCGATGAAGACATCGCCGATGACGATACCGTCGTCGAGCGTGAAGGGGTCAGTCTGGTGGTTGATCCCATGAGCTTCCAGTACCTTGCTGGCGCTGAGGTGGATTACCAGGAAGGCCTCGAGGGTTCGCGGTTCGTGATCAACAATCCGAACGCGAGCACCACCTGTGGCTGCGGGCAATCCTTCTCCATCTGAACAGGACTGTCGGTTAAAACGCCGTGCCCTCGGGTGCGGCGTTTTTGTTTTGTCACTCAGGCCGGGTAGATGGCGCCTAGGATGCGCAGGCCGCGCGCTCCGGTCACGCTTGGCCGATTGGCGGGAATTCGCTCCAGGCAGCAGTGGGCCAGCCAGGCGAATGCCATGGCTTCCATCCAGTCCGCAGGCACGCCGCGCTCATCCGTAATGCAAACGTCCATGCCAGGCAGCAGGCTGCCCAGGCGCTCCAGCAGCGCGCGGTTATGGGCGCCTCCGCCGCAGACGAGCAGTTCCCGGGTGCTGGGCTGACGCTTCAGCAGCGCGTCGGCAATGCTGAAGGCCGTCAGCTCCAGCAGCGTGCGCTGCACATCGGCCTCGGCCAGCGTCGGGAACTTGGTCAGCTTCGCCTGCAGCCAGGGAAGGTTGAACAGCTCGCGACCGGTACTTTTCGGACCGGCTTGGGCGAAAAAGGGCTCATCGAGCAGGCTCTGGAGGAGCGGCGCATTCAATTCCCCGGAAGAGGCCCAATCGCCGTTGTTATCGAAAGCTTCGCCCCGGCATACCTGAATCCAGGCATCGAGCAGCACGTTGCCCGGACCACAATCGAAACCGGCTACCGGCTGGTCAGGGTGCAGCAGCGTCAGGTTGCTGAAGCCCCCGACGTTCAGTACCGCGCGCGCCGTGCCGGTATCGGCAAACAGTGCTTCGTGAAACGCTGGCACCAGGGGGGCACCTTGTCCGTCAGCAGCGACATCGCGACGACGGAAGTCACCTACCACCGTGATGCCCGTAAGTTCGGCCAGAAGGGCGGGGTTGCCGATCTGGATCGTGAATCCCCGGGCGGGTTCGTGGCGAACCGTCTGGCCGTGGCTGCCGATGGCGCGGATCTGCCGCGGCTCGAGGTTGTGCTGACGGAGCAGCGATGCAATGCCTTGGGCGGCCAGAGATGCCCACTGCTGCTCCGTCAGCGCGGCGCGGGCCAGTTCGTCGTCTCCGGAGCGGCACAGGGACAGCAGTTGCTCGTGAAGGGCCGAAGGCATCGGAATATAGTGGTGGCCGAGCAGCCGGGTGCGGTCGTGCTGCTCGACCAGCGCTATGTCCAGACCGTCCAGGCTGGTCCCGGACATGACGCCGAGATAGAGAGGCATACTCAGTCCTTGCGTGCCAGCATGACGGAGCGCTCCTGATTCAGCTGAGCCATCAGCGGGGTGCTGTGCTGGAGGAAGCGCTGCTTTTCCTTGCCACTGAGCGGATCGGCAATCAGCTGCTTCTGGCTCAGGGGGTCAACGTGGGTGCCGTTAACCTGGAACTCATAATGCAGATGCGGTCCGGTGGACAGTCCCGTGGTGCCGATGTAGCCGATGATCTGCCCCTGCTTCACGGTGGAGCCTGTGCGTACATTCTTGGCGAAGCCCTGCATATGGGCATAGAGGGTCCGGTAGCGCGAGCCGTGCTGGATAACCACGGTGTTGCCGTAGCCGCCCTTGGTCCCGGCCAGAATGACCTTGCCATCGCCGGCTGCCTTGATGGGCGTGCCGCGCGGCGCAGCGTAGTCCACGCCCTTGTGGGCGCGGATCTTGTTCAGGATGGGGTGCTTGCGACCCTTTGAAAAACGCGAGCTGATGCGCGCGAAGTCCACCGGGGTGCGGATGAAGGCCTTGCGTACATTGTTGCCTTCGGCCGTGTAATACCCGGTTTCGCCCTTGCTGGTGGTGTAGCGCACCGCGGTATAGGTCGTACCGCGATTGACAAAGCGGGCAGCCAGGATCGCACCACTGCCGACGACCTCGTCGTTCAGCGTCTTTTGCTCGTAGAGCACGTCAAATTCGTCGCCCTCACGGATGTCCATCGCAAAGTCGATGTCGTAGCCGAAGACATTGGCCAGGTCCATGATCAGGCTGTGGCTAAGCCCGGCCTGGTTGGCGGCATCGAACAGTGAGCTGGTAATGGTCGCGTGGGCGTAGGCCTGGCGCATCTCCGGATCGGCCAGGACGCGTTCGAACGTATAGCCGGTTTCGGTCTTCTGGATCTGGATGGTTTCAAGCTGGGACAGCGGTGAGCTCAGGCGTTGCAGCTGTCCGTCCGGAGAGAAGTGGAAATCGAGTTCCTGGCCTTCCCGTATGCGACCCAGCTGGCGAGCCTCCTTGCTACTGTTGAGCATCTCGTGCAGCAACCCGGCCGACAGGCCCACCTGGCTGAATATTGTAGACAGGGTGTCGCCGCGGCTCACCGTGACGCGCATCTGCCAAGGTACTTCAGGTTCGTTCGCACCCTCTTCACTCGCGATCTGTGCAAAGGGATCTTCCTGAGGCTCCTCGAGTTCCAGCGGCGACGTTGGTGGCACGGCCTCCTGAAGAAAGGAGCTGTGGGCCAGTTCCAGTTCCTGGCTGAGATAGGTCTTCTTGGCTTCCACCTCGCGGGAGGGGAACACCAGCAGCGCCAGGCTCAGCAGCGCGGCAATGCCGCTGGCGGCCAGCAAATGGCCTTTGGGGTATAGCGGGCGGCGGGTCTTGAGTGGCTGCATGACGGGATGACGGAATTCTTACCAAAATGACTGACGAAAATATAAGCAAAGAAAAGCCGGGGCAACCTTGACCCAGGCCGGCGTGACGTGTGGTAACTCGCTGCGCCGCTGACAAATTCTTTTTTGGGCCCCGATCTTGTATCTTTACGGGTTTTCAAACTCAGGGTGCCGAGGCGTCTATGAAGTCTGTGGAAGAGCAGTTGGCGCTGATCAAGCGCGGGGCGGATGAGATTCTGGTGGAGGCGGAGCTGGTAGACAAGCTGCGAAGGGGCAAGCCGCTGCGCGTCAAGGCTGGCTTCGACCCGACTGCTCCGGATCTTCACCTGGGTCATACGGTACTGATCAACAAGCTCCGCCAGTTCCAGGAGCTTGGCCATCAAGTGATCTTCCTGATTGGTGACTTCACCGGGATGATCGGTGACCCGTCTGGCAAGAGCGCCACCCGGCCGCCCCTTACCCGTGAGCAGGTGCTGGAGAACGCGGAAACCTATAAGGCTCAGGTGTTCAAGATACTCGATCCGGAGCGCACCGAGGTCGCCTTCAACTCGACCTGGATGGACAAGTTGTCCCCTGCTGACTTCATCCGGCTTTCCTCCAACTACACAGTGGCGCGGATGCTGGAGCGGGATGATTTCAGCAAGCGCTACGCCAGCAATCAGCCGATCGCCATCCATGAGTTCCTATACCCGCTGGTCCAGGGCTACGACTCGGTGGCGCTGCAGGCTGATATCGAGCTGGGCGGTACCGACCAGAAGTTCAATCTACTCATGGGGCGCGAACTGCAGCGGTCTTATGGACAGGAACCGCAGTGCATCCTGACCATGCCGCTGCTGGAAGGGCTGGATGGCGTGAAGAAGATGTCCAAGTCGCTGGGCAACTATGTAGGAATCCAGGAAGCACCGGGCGTTATGTACAACAAGCTGGTTTCGCTGCCGGACTCCATGATGTGGCGCTACTTCGAGCTGCTCAGCTTCCGCTCGATGGAGGAGATCGAAAGCTTCAAGCGCGACGTGGCGGAAGGGGCGAATCCTCGCGACATCAAGATCAAGCTGGCTGAAGAGATTGTCGCTCGTTTCCATGGCGAGGAAGCGGCAGCCTGCGCGCACCGTTCCGCAGGTAATCGCATGAAAGATGGCGAACTGCCCGAGGATCTGCCGGAAATTGAACTGCAGTCGGCCGAGGATATGCCTATCGCCGCCGTTCTCAACCAGGCGGGCCTGGTAAAGAATGCGGCGGGCGCGCGCGACCTGCTGAGCGCCGGTAGCGTGCGGATCGATGGAGCTGTGGTAGACCGGGGCTTTCAGTTCAAGCTGGGTGCAACGCATGTCTGCCAGGCAGGGAAGAAGGCTTTCGCACGCATTAGCCTGAATAAGGGTTGACGATTGTGTGGGGCGCCCCTATAGTGCGCCCCACTTCCAGCGCAGAGCTGCTGAAAACTCCTTGTAAATCAACGAGTT
>NZ_JBOY01000063.1:0-58126 GCF_000647775.1 Pseudomonas sp. RL
CGCTGGCTGCGGGAGCGCGCCGCTGCGCGGGCGGACGGCGAGGACGCCCGCCGCGTCGAGCCGCAGGCCTGACCGCGGAGACGCTGCCATGTGTGAACTGCTCGGCATGAGCGCCAATGTGCCCACCGACATCCTGTTCAGCTTCACCGGACTGATGCAGCGTGGCGGCCGCACCGGCCCGCACAGCGATGGCTGGGGCATCGGCTTCTACGAAGGGCGCGGGCTGCGCCTGTTCCAGGACCCAACCGCCAGTGCCGACTCCGAGGTGGCGCGCCTGGTACAACGCTATCCGATCAAGAGCAAGGTGGTCATCGGGCATATCCGCCAGGCCAATGCCGGGCCGGTCTCGCTGGCCAACACCCACCCCTTTTCCCGCGAGCTGTGGGGGCGCTACTGGTGCTTCGCCCACAACGGCCAGCTGCGGGATTTCCATGCCGAGGCGGGCTTCTATCGGCCGGTGGGCGAAACCGACAGCGAGGCGGCGTTCTGCGAACTGCTCAACCGGGTTCGCCAGGCCTTTCCCGCCCCGGTGGATGTGACGCTGCTGCTGCCGACGCTGGTGGCCGCCTGCGCCGAGTACCGTGGCAAGGGCGTGTTCAACTGCCTGCTCAGCGATGGCGACTGGCTGTTCAGCTTCTGCACCACCAAGCTGGCGCAGATCACCCGCCGCGCGCCCTTCGGGCCAGCGCGTCTGAAGGATGCCGACGTGACCGTCGATTTTCAGGCGGAAACCAGCCCCGACGACGTGGTGACCGTGCTGGCCACCGAGCCGCTGACCGATAACGAACGCTGGATCGCCCACGAGCCGGGCGACTGGACCCTGTGGCGGCGCGGCGAGTGCATCGCCAGCGGCAAGGCCTGAGCGGCACGCCGCTTGCAGTCAGTCCGCACCTTCAGTCAGGAATCTCTCCATGTTGCGTAGTTACCTGCGTCTGCTGCTGTTTGCCTTCGGCCTGCTGGTGGGGGTGCAGATCCCCGCGTTCATGGATGTCTACACCCAGCGTCTGGAAGCCCACCGCCTGGAATCGGCGCACAGCCTGGAAGGCTTCCGCGACACCGCGCGGCGTTTCTTCGCCGGCGACCTGCAGGCGCTGCTGCGGCATTATCGCGCCAGTGACGATCCGGTGATGCGCAGCGATGCCGGCAGCATCGAGCACCTCGTGGGCCGCGCCGAATTGCTCGACCGCGAGTGGCAGGCCATGCAGGGGCCCTGGTACGCGCGCGCCTGGCACCTGTTCAGCGCCGCCGACCCGCGACTGACCCGTGATGCGTTGCGTGGCTACCAGTACCAGGTGCCGCTGGACCCGGCGGCCATCGCCTGGGGTCTGTCCTGCGGCCTGCTGCTGGCGGCGCTGGTGGAAAGCCTGCTGGCCATGCTCGGCTCCCTGCTGTTCACCCGCCGCGTGCGTCCCCTCTGATCTTGCGGCGGGCGCCCGTACCGATCGTAGGAGCGACTTCAGTCGCGAGCTCTTGGCTAAGGCCCGCACGAAGGCCACGGCGCTGAAGCCCCTCGGCATCACTCCACGCGCAGCTCGCCAGTGAACTGCAGCGTTGCCCTGCAGCGTCGGCACAGATAGCGCCGACCCTTGGCGACCAGGCCGTGGCGCTGGGCGCTGAACGGGAACAGGCCTTCCGGGCATTGGCAGCGATAGACGTAACGGGTCGCCTTGCGCCGTGGCACGTCGTAGTGATGGCAGCGCTCGGGGGGCAACTGGAAGACGCCGCGCATGATCTTCTGCCACTCCTCGCCATGCGGGCGGATGCGCAGGCCGAACAACTGATGGGCGACCAGATGGGCCACCTCGTGGGCCACGGTCTGGCGCAGGAAATGCTCGGTGTTCTCCCGATACAGCTGGGCGTTGAAACGCAGCAGGTTCTCCTGCAGATGCGCGACGCCGGCCTTCTGCCCGCGCAACTGCAGGCTGACCCTCGGGCGGGGAAAGCTGCGCTTGAAGAACGTCTCGGCCTGGCGATAGCACGCTTCGACGCGTGCTTCGAGCAAGTGGGGCATGGCGGCCTCCCGGTAAAACAGGCGCGCCAGTATAGAGAAGTCGCGGGGCGCGCGGCAGGCCGCGCCCCGACTGCGGGTCAGAGCGTGTAGATCGGGCCGATGCCCATGCCCCACAACACCACCGAGGCGGCCAGCATCGCCACCAGCACCACCAGGCCTACCGCCAGCACCGAGCTGGAAAACAGGAAACCCTCGTCCGGGTGGATATCCATGAAGGTCGGCAGTCCGACGTACAGCAGGTAGGCGGTATAGGCCACCGCCGCCGTGCCGATGATCATGCCCAGCCACAGGCTCGGATACAGCGCCGACAGCCCGGCGATGAACAGCGGGGTGGCGGTGTAGGCGGCGAACATCACGCATTGGCGCAGGGTCGGGTTGGCATGATAGGTGCGTGCCATCCAGTGGATGAACCAGCCCATCACCAGCACGCCGATCAGCATGGCCAGGTAGGACAGCACCGCCAGGGGCAGGGCGCTGGCTTCGGTCAGCCGCACCGCCGGCGCGTTGCCGTGGGCCCAGCCGACCTGGGTGGTGCCGATGAAGGCGGAAATCGGCGGAATGGCCGCCAGCACGAACAGGGCATACAGCCGCGGATGGCTGGTCTGCTCTTCGCCGCGGATCTCGCGCCATTCGCTGTTGGGATGGGTGAACAGCCCCCAGACATGATTGATCATGGCCTGCACCTCCTCGGTAGCGGGTCGTCTCCCGTGGCTGTCCGCCAGCGTGCGACCTTGTGTCGCAGTATAGGAAGGCTGGCGAAACGGCAACCGGAGGCGTCCGTTTATCCGGATCAGTGGTAATGGCGCTCGAGGACTTCCATGGCGGCGTTGATGCTCTGCAGGCGCTCGGTGCTGCCGCCCCGGTCCGGGTGGTGGCGGCTGACCAACTGGCGGTAGCGCAGGCGGATGCGCGCCAGGTCCAGCTGCGGCTCATGTTCCAGCTCGAACAGGCGCAACGCGTCGCGGGTCTGGTCGCCGCCGCTGTCCAGGCGCTTCCAGAAGCTGTCCAGCAACTGTTCCACGTCCGCCTCGGTGGTGGCGTGCAGCTGGTTCATGTCCAGGTAGTAGTCGCGCAACGGGTCGCTTTCGCTCAGCCCCTGGCTGCCGGCCTGGTAGGGTAGCAGGCAGATGCGCAGCGGGCTGATCTCCAGGTGACCGGCCTGCTCGCGCCAGAGTCGCTCGCGCAGGCGATACAGGGCGTTGAACACCAGGAAATGGGTGCGAAACAGCACCAGCGGGTCCTGCAGCGAGCGCTGCGACAGGTGCGGGTTGCCATCGGCGCGCAGCGTCTGGATCAACTGGTACTCGCTGCTGCCGCCGGGCGCCGCGCGCAACAGCGTGAGCAGCGTATCGCTGAGGTCGGTGGCGGGAAAGGCGTCGACGGTCATGGGCGGTGGGGTTGGGCGGCGTGGGTGCAGGGGAGCCTAGCACAGGGTCTGAATCCGCAACCGTTGATGACCGACTGTCGGGCTGGGGAAATGGCGGCTTTGCGCGTAAAATGCGCGTCCCTTTCAACCGCCGGGATTTGCCACGCATCATGGGTACGCTGTCCGTCAACCAGAACAAACTGCAGAAACGCCTGCGCCGGCTGGTCGGCGAAGCGGTCGCCGACTTCAACATGATCGAGGACGGCGACAAGATCATGGTCTGTCTGTCCGGTGGCAAGGACAGCTACACGTTGCTGGACATCCTGCTGTACCTGCAGAAGGTGGCGCCGATCCGCTTCGAGATCGTCGCGGTGAACCTCGACCAGAAGCAGCCCGGCTTCCCCGAGCACGTGTTGCCGCAGTACCTGGAATCCATCGGCGTGCCGTACCACATCATCGAGAAGGACACCTATTCGGTGGTGAAGGAGAAGATCCCGGAGGGCAAGACCACCTGCTCGCTGTGCTCGCGCCTGCGTCGCGGCACGCTGTACACCTACGCCGACGAGATCGGCGCGACCAAGATGGCGCTGGGGCACCACCGCGACGACATCCTGGAAACCTTCTTCCTCAATCTGTTCTACGGCGGCACCCTGAAGGCCATGCCACCCAAGCTGCGTTCCGACGATGGCCGCAACGTGGTGATCCGCCCGCTGGCCTACTGCAGCGAGAAGGACATCGAGGCCTACGCGAAACTCCAGGAATTCCCGATCATCCCGTGCAACCTGTGCGGTTCGCAGGAGAACCTGCAGCGTCAGGTGGTCAAGGAGATGCTGCTGGACTGGGAGCGCAAGAGCCCGGGGCGTACCGAGGTGATGTTCCGCGCGCTGCAGAATGTGGCGCCCTCGCAGCTGGCCGACCGCAACCTGTACGACTTCAAGAGCCTGAAGATCGACGAGGCCGCTACGCCACGCTTCATCGATGCGATGAGCATCTGAGGCTTGAACCGGGCCGGTGGATTGCAGTAAGGTCCGGTCCATCGTTTCGGAGAATCCGACCCATGCTCGACCACACCGTATCTTCCGCTTCGCTCGGCGCCCCGCGTGCCCTGGCATGCGGCTGCGCGGTCGAAGCGACTGGTTATTTCTTCTACGGGTATTGGTTTAGCCACTCCGGCGTCTGATACCCAGCAGGCGCCCCGGCAAACAGGGTCGCCTACCGCAACGTTTCACAAGAACCCCCGGTCGGCCACCCGACCGGGGGTTTTGTTTTTCCGGGCCCACAAGGCCGTGCCAACCACATCGAGGACTACACCATGTACCGCTATCTCACTGCTTACCGCTACACCCGTGCCTTCTGGCGATTTAGCCGCGTTGCCGCCGCGCTGACACCACTCGAACGATCGACTCGCTAGTGCCGGGCGGCTCTCGGCCGCCGGCACACACAAGGAACTTGCCAGATGAACGCTTCCGCCCCACTCGCCGCACTTCAGCCTGCCGTCGCCGCGCGACGCATCGCCCAGCCCCTGCCTTCTCCCGCCCTGCTGCGCCAGCGCCTGCCGCTGGAACCCGCCCTGGCCGCCCGTGTGCATGATCAGCGCCAGGCCGTTCGCGCGATCCTCGATGGTCGCGACCCGCGCCTGCTGGTGGTGGTCGGTCCCTGCTCCATCCACGATCCCGAGGCCGCCCTGGATTACGTCCGTCGCCTGGCTGATCTGGCGCCCGAGGTGGAGGACCAGTTGCTGCTGGTGATGCGCGCCTACATGGAAAAGCCGCGCACCACGGTCGGTTGGAAAGGGCTGGCCTACGATCCGCACCTGGATGGCAGTCACGCCATGGCGGAAGGGCTCACGCTGTCGCGGCGCCTGATGCTCGACATGCTGGCGCTGGGCCTGCCGCTCGCCACCGAGCTGCTGCAGCCGCTGGTGGCGGGCTACTTCGACGACCTGCTGGCCTGGGCGGCCATCGGCGCGCGCACCAGCGAATCGCAGATCCACCGCGAGCTGGTCAGCGGCCTGGACCTGCCGGTGGGCTTCAAGAACGGCACCGATGGCAGCCTGGGCATCGCCTGTGACGCCATGCGCTCGGCGGCCCACCCGCACAGTCACTTCGGCATCGATGCGCTGGGGCACCCGGCGCTGGTGGAAACCGCCGGCAATCCCGACACCCACCTGGTGCTGCGTGGCGGGCATGCCGGCCCCAACTTCGATGCGGCCAGCGTCGCGGCGGCGCGCGCAGCGCTGGAGAAGCAGGGGATCGCCCCGCGCATCATGGTCGATTGCAGTCATGCCAACAGCGGCAAGGACCCGCTGCGCCAGCCGGCGGTGCTGGCGGAGGTGCTGACCCAACGCCTGGCCGGCGACCGCACGCTGCGGGGCGTCATGCTGGAAAGCCACCTGTTCGACGGCTGCCAGCCGCTGTCCGGTGAATTGCGCTATGGCGTGTCGGTCACCGACGGCTGCCTGGGCTGGAGCGGTACCGAGCAACTGTTGCGCGAGGCCGCCAGCCGCCTGCGCGGTTGACCACCCTACGGAGCCGCGTTCGCCCCGTGCGGTTGCCGCAACGGAGCGGACGGGGCACCCTGTGCACCGCTTCGCTCCCCAAGAGACACTTGCCCATGCGTGACTACCGCTGGCTTCACGAATACTGCCTCAACCGCTTCGGCTCTGCCGAGGCGCTGGAGGCGCGGCTGCCGGTGCCGGCGAGCGCCGAGACGCTGCGCGCCGTGCCGGACGACCGCTACCTGTCGCAGATCAGCCTGCGGGTCTTCCGCGCGGGCCTCAAGCACAGCCTGGTGGATGCCAAGTGGCCGGCCTTCGAGGAGGCGTTCTTCGGTTTCGTGCCGCAGAAGGTGGTGCTGATGGGCGCCGAGCACCTGGAGCGGTTGATGGGTGACGCCCGGCTGATTCGCCACGCGGGCAAGCTGGCCAGCGTGCCGCGCAATGCGCAGATGATTCTCGAGATCGCGGCCGAGCACGGCAGCTTCGGCGCCTTCCTGGCCGACTGGCCGGGCGAGGACATCGTCGGCCTGTGGCGTTACCTGGCCAAGCACGGCAACCAGCTGGGCGGGCTGTCCGCGCCGCGTCTGTTGCGCATGGTGGGCAAGGATACCTTCATCCCCAGCGAGGACGTGGTGGCCGCACTCAAGGCCCAGGGCATCGTTGACAAGACGCCGAGCAGCCAGCGCGACCTGGCGGCGGTGCAAGCCGCCTTCAACGTCTGGCGGGCGGAGAGCGGTCGGCCGCTGTGCCAGTTGTCGATGATGCTGGCGCTGACCGTCAATCACTGAAACGGGCGCATTGGCGTTGTTGTGCTAACCGCTTCGGTCAAATACCGTTGATCGATAGTTTTTGAAAATCGATCCCTGGGTAGGCATAGTCCGCGCACTGTTTTTTGCCACGACACGATCGAGCCATGCCCAACCGCCTTGCTGCCCTCGTGCCCCTCGCCCTCGCCACGCTCGTGGGCTGCGCCACGACGCCTGCCCAGTCGCTCCCCGAACCCACGGCCCTGCGTGAAGCCCACACCCGTCTGGCGGACCTCGAGTCCGAACTGGAAGACGCACGCCAGTTGGCGCTGGAGCAGCGCCAGCAGGAGCGCCGGGTGGAACGCCTGCTGGATCGCGGCCTTCAACTGGTCGGTACCCGCTATCGCTATGGTGGTACCTCGGTCAAGAGTGGTTTCGACTGCAGTGGCTTCATTGGCTACCTGTTCCACAACGAGGCGGGCATTCGTCTGCCGCGCTCCACGCGTCAGATGATTCGCTACGATGCCCCCAAGGTCGCCCGCGAGGAGCTGCAGCCCGGCGACATCGTGTTCTTCAGCACCCGTCGCCACGGGCGCGTGGATCATGCCGGCATCTATATCGGCGACAACCGCTTCGTCCATTCCGCCAGCCGCCGCAGCGGCGTGCGGGTGGACCGACTCGACCAGGGCTACTGGGCGCCGCGCTACCTGCAAGCCAAGCGCGTGCTGGGCAGCGAGCCGCAGCCCCTGAATCTGGCCCGGCTGGAGCCCTGATCGTGGCTGAGGCCGCTCCTGCAGCAGCGGCGCCCCGCACGAGCCTGTAGGAGCGACTTCAGTCGCGTGAGGCCTGCACAAACGCCGCGCGGGCCACCCCGGGTTGCTCTCGCCGTCAACACTGGGCAAAGTGATGGCTCTCTCGTCCGAGGAGCCCGCAATGTCCACCGCAGTTCGCCTACTGCTCTGGCCTGTCCTGTTCGGCCTGCTGGCTGCCTGTTCCTCCCATCAGCCGGATTCTGGCGTCGTCTATACCGCGCGCTCGGCCTCTGCACAGCCCAGCGACGTGCTGTTCCGTGCCGTCGGCCTGGTGGGCACGCCGTACCGCTGGGGTGGCAACACGCCGGAAAGCGGCTTCGATTGCAGCGGGCTGATTGGCTTCGTCTATCGGGATGCCGCGGGTATCGTGCTGCCCCGTACCACGCGCCAGCTGGGCGAGCTCGGCGTGCCGGCGGTAAAGCGTCAGGCGCTGCAACCGGGCGATCTGGTGCTTTTCGCCACCAGCGGTTGGGGGAAGGTCAGCCACGCGGGCATCTATGTGGGCGAGGGGCGTTTCGTGCATGCGCCCTCCTCGGGGGGGACGGTGCGCCTGGACAGTCTGTCCAATCGGTATTGGGCGAACGCCTATGTCGGGGCGAAAAGAATTCTTGACGACAAGGAGCTGGCGCATCGTTGATCCTTCGACCAATGATTGAGCGTTTTTAATAAGTTTTTGCCTCCAGTTTGTGCCCGGAACGTCCCTATAATCCCGCCGGTTTTCGCTGTACACATGCAATCGTTCCTGCAAGGTCCGGCCGGTGGTAATTCGGCATCGACTCTGCCGAAGGTTGATCGTGATGAATTCGCGGCTGGTCCGCGAGTAGCACTAGGAGCCGCCTCATGAGCCTGTTTTGGTGGCAGGAACCCTGTCAGTCGCTGGACCATGTCGCCTTGCGCAAGGCCACCGAGCGCCAGCGTCGCCAGCTCAAGCCGGTCCGCGCCCTTGGCCGGCTGGAACCCGTCGTGATCCGTCTTGCTGCCCAGCAGGGGAGGGAGCTGCCCCAGCTGTCCCGCCTGGGATGCTATCTGTTCGTCGCCGACCATGGTGTGGCCGAAGTGGGTGTATCGGCCGTGCCGCGCCCGGTAACCGGCATGATGCTCGGCAATCTTGCCGAGGGTGTGTCGACGTTGGCCATCCTGGCCAGGCGGCTGGATGCCACGCTGGACATCATCGATCTGGGTACCGTGCGTCCCTCGACAGGGCTGCCGGGGGTGCGCCATCTGCAACTGGCCGCCGGTACGCGCAACTTCCTGGTCGAGGATGCCATGACGCCGGCGCAGTGCCTGGTCGCCCTGCAATCCGGGCGCGAAGCGGCAGAGCGTGCGATGGCCGCCAATCTCGACCTGTTCATCGGCGGTGCCCTGGGGGTGGGGTCCAGCACGGCCGCCAGTGCGCTGGCCTGTGCCTTGCTTGGCTGCCCCGCGGAGCTGATGGTCGGTCCCGGCTGTGGACTGGACGCCGCCGGCGTGGCGCGCAAGCGAACCCTCATCGAAGCAGCCCTGGAGCGGCACGAGGCCTCGCTGGCCAATCCGCTGGGTCTGCTGCAGAGCCTCGGCGGCTTCGAGATCGCCGCGTTGACCGGTGCCTACCTGGGCTGCGCCCAGCTGGGCGTGCCAGTGCTGGTGGATGGTTTTGTCAGCACCGTCGCCGCCTTGCTGGCCACTCACTTGAATCCCCGATGCCGCCCCTGGTTGCTGTTCTCCCATTGCACCGCCGAACCGGGCCACCACTGGTTGCTGGATGCGCTCAAGGCCGAGCCGTTGTTGCAGCTGGACCTGCTGCTCGGCGACGGCAGCGGCGCCGCCCTGGCGGTGCCCATGCTGCAGGCGGCGTGTGCGCTGCATGCCGAGTTGGTGACCCTGGATGAAGGCCTGAAGCACATGGCGGCGCCGGAAGAGTCCGCGCCGGCGCGGCAGGTGGGCGGCTGACGTTAGGCCAGTGGCAGGTCGAGGGTGGCGATGAAGCCGCCTTCGGGATGATTGGCCAGCAAGAGTTGCCCACCATGACGTTCGGCCGCCCGGCGAGCAATGGCCAGACCCAGGCCGTAGCCCGCAGCGGCCTGGCCCGGTGCCCGGAAGAACGGTTCGCCGAGTTGGCCCAGATGCTCGTCCGGAACACCGGGGCCATGGTCGCGCACGCTCAATACCAGACGACCCTGGTGCCGCTCGGCGCGCACCTCGACGGGCTGGCCTTGTGGACCGAAGCGCAATGCGTTGCGCAGCAGATTGTCTACCGCCCGCTCCAGCATGTCCGGCCAACCCAGCAGGGTCAGGCCGGGCTCCATCTCGAGGCGGATTTCCTGCTCGGGTGCTGTCAGCCGCGCGTCGTCGCGTAGCCGGCCGAGCAGCTCGGCCACGTCGATGGCATGGCTGGCACCGGGGTTGCTGTCGAGGCGGGCCAGGGCCAGGATTTCGCTGATCAGTGCCTCGAGGCGATCGCACTCCTGATTCAGGCGTGGCCAGAGCCTGGCCCGCTCTGCGTCGTCGGCCCGTTCCGACAGCGCCAGGGCGATGCGCAGGCGCGCCAACGGCGAGCGCAGCTCATGGGAAACGTCGCGCAGCAATTGGCGCTGGCTGTTGATCAGCCCCTGCAGGCGTTCGCCCATGCGGTTGAAGTCGCCGGCCAGCACGCCGAATTCATCCTTGCGCGCCGCCAGCGCCGCCAGGCTGTTCTGCTGATAGGTCGTCTGTCCCAGGTCGTGCACCGCGCTGCGCAGGCGGTTGAGCGGCCGGCTGATGGCCAGGGTCAGCAGCAGGCTGAACAGGGTGAGCACCACCAGCGCGATGCCCAGCGCACTCAGTGGCCAGAGCAGGCTGTCGCGATGCCAGGCGGCCAGTTCCGTATGGGGAATGCGGTACAGAAAGAGGTAGGTATCGCCCGTCTGCGGACTGGTGTAATCGGTTCCCAGGCGCCGCCAGGGTAGGTGCTGCCCGCGGGCCCGGGGGCCTTCCAGAGCGGCGATGCGACGTGGCGTGGTGCCGCGCAGCAACGGCTCGCCACTGTCGTCGAACACCTGCACGTCGATACGGTGTTCGCGGCGCACGGCTTCGAGGAACTGCTGGGCCCTGGCCGCCCCCTGTCTTTCATAGATCTGGGTCCAGCGCTCGGCGAGGTCCTTGACCACCGGATGGCGCGCCAGGATCCACGAATCCTGATTCAGGGTGCGGCCCAGCAGCAGCGACAGGCCGGCCACCAGGGCCAGGGCCAGCCAGAAGCTCGCCAGGATTCGCCAGAAGATCGAGCGCACGGCATTCTCCGGAAGCAAAAATGCCGGTCAGGCTGTGACCTGACCGGCGTTACGGTGGGTGTGGATATTACCGGGCTTTGGCCTTGTCGGCCTTCCACTCCTGGAACTCGCTCCACTCGGCCTGGCGCTCGTCCATGGCCTTGCGCATCTCGTCGAAGCGCTTCTGCTGTTCGGGTGTCAGCAGCTTGCGCACTTCCTGCTGGCGCTTCTCGCGGTTGTCGCGCATTTCCTTCTGCATGGCTTCGCGCTCTTTCTGCGGCAGCTTGTCCAGGTAGCGCTGGTGGATTTCCCAATGAGCCTTGTGCTGTTCGCCCATGATGCGGCGCATCTCGCGGCGCTGCTCGCGGGTCAGGTCGAGGTCGCGCATGCCGCCATCATGCTTGCCGTGGAAGCCCTTGTGTTGCATGCCTTGCATGGCCTCCGGGCCGCAGGGGGCCGACGGGCCGGGCATGGCCAGTGCGGCGGCGGGGAGGGCGGCGGCGATCAGCAGGGCAGCGAGAGTCTTGCGCATGAGTACATCCTCTTCAGTCGTTCCGGCGATTCCGGATGAGCTCAGTCTAAGGATGCGAAGGTCAGGCGCGGTCAGCCGACGGTAAAGCCTGGGTAAAGGAAGTGCCGCGCGGTCAGTGGGGCTGGCGGGCGTAGTAGTAGCCACGGCTGCGCAGCGCGAGGATGCGCGGGCTGCCGTCCGGGTGCGGACCGAGTTTCTTGCGCAGGTTGCTGACGTGCATGTCCAGGCTGCGGTCGTAGAGCGTCAGCTTGCGGCCGAGGGCCAGCTGGGCGAGCTCCTGCTTGTCCAGCGGCTCGCCCGGCTGCGCGAGCAGGGCTTCGAGCAGCCGGCCTTCGGATACCGTCAGGCTGACCTCGTGCTCGCCGATGCGTGCCACGCCACGCGCGGGGCTGAAGGTCAGGTCGTCCAGCTCCAACTGGCTGGGCGCGCTCGGCGCCACGCTGCGGCGCAGTACGGCGCGCAGGCGGGCGGTCAGTTCGCGGGGATCGCAGGGCTTGGCCAGATAATCGTCGGCGCCCAGCTCCAGGCCAAGAATGCGGTCCAGCGGTTCGCCACGCGCCGAAAGCATCAGCACCGGCAGCTCGGCATGCCGACTGCGCAGCTGCTTGAGCAGCTCCAGGCCGCTGCCGTCGGGCAGCATCACGTCCAACACCACGGCGGCGGGCGCGTTCTGCGCCAGCTCCGCGCGCGCGCTTTGCCCATCGTGGCAGGCGCGCACCTCGAAACCTTCCTGACGCAGCCAGCTGGCCAGCAGCTCGCAGAGCTCCTGGTCGTCGTCGATCAGCAGCACATGGCTCATGGCGTCAGGGGAAGACCTGCTTGAACGGTTTGACGATGACGTTGGCGTACACGCCGGCATCTCGATAGGGATCGGCGGCCGCCCAGTCACGCGCGGCCTGCAGGGAGTCGAACTCGGCGACCACCAGGCTGCCGGTGAAGCCTTCGCCGTCCTCGGCCGGGTGCGGGCCGGCCAGCACCAGGCGGCCCTCGTCCTTCAGCTGTTGCAGGCGCGCCAGATGGGCCGGACGGGCGGCCAGGCGCTGTTCCAGGGTGCCAGGTACATCGGTGGCGATAATGGCGTACAGCATGTTCAATCCTCGCCCTGCTTGGGGGCGTCGTGTTGCAGGTGGCGCGCCAGGAAGATGCCCTGGCCGACCAGGAACAGCAGGGTCATGCCCAGGCTGCCGAAGACCTTGAAGTCCACCCAGATGTCATGGAAGGTGAAGGCCACGAACAGGTTGGCGAAGCCGCTGATCAGGAAAAACACCACCCAGGCCAGGTTCAGGCGCACCCACAGGTGCTGCGGCAGGCTGATGGCGTGGCCCATGATGCGCTGCACCAGCGGGCGGTCGCCGATGAAATGCGTGGCGGCGAAGGCCGTGGCGAACAGCCAGTTGACCACGGGGGCTTTCCACTTGAGGAAGGTCTCGCTGTGGAAGGCCAGCGTCATGCCGCCGAACACCAGGCAGGCGAGGAGGGTCAACCACTGGCCCTTTTCCAGTTTTTTCTGTTGCACGAAGAGCAGGCCGTAGACGATCACCGAGCTGGCGATCAGCACGGCGGTGGCGCTGAAGATGCCGCCGAGCTCGATGCTCTGGCCGGCCAGTTCGACGCTGCGCGGGTCCATCTTGTAGACGATGAAGAACAGGATCAGCGGAATGAAATCGATCAGTTGTTTCACAGTGGCAGCCAGGCGCGGGATGACGCGGCATAATAACAAACATGACTGAATGCGAAAGCGGCCCCCTGAAGGTCGACCTGCACTGCCACAGCACTGCTTCCGACGGCGTATTCGCGCCCGCCGATGTGGTGGCGCGCGCCCATGCCTGCGGCGTGGGCCTGCTGGCCCTGACCGATCACGACACCCTGGACGGCCTGGACGAAGCCCGTGCCGCAGCCGAGCGGCTGGGCATGCGCTTCGTCAACGGCGTTGAGCTGTCCTGCCTGTGGGGTGGCGCCACCATTCATGTGCTGGGTTACGGCTTCGACCGCCAGGCGCCAGCACTGTGTGCGGCGCTGGAAGACTTGCGCCTGGCGCGCTGGAGCCGCGCCGAGGAGATCGCCCGACGCCTGGCGGCCAAGGGCATGCCCGGCGCGCTGGAGGGCGCCCGGGCGATCCAGCATGAGCTGGGCGAGGGTCAGAATGCCCCGGGGCGACCGCATTTCGCCGAATTCCTGCTGCGCGCCGGGCATGTGCGCGATCGTTCCGAGGCGTTCCGCAAGTGGCTGGGCGCCGGCAAGCTGGGTGACGTGAAACAGCACTGGCCGAGCCTGGAGCAGACAGTGGCGACCCTGCGTGCCGCCGGCGCCTGGGTCAGCCTGGCCCATCCGCGCCAGTACGACTTCACCCGCAGCAAGCGGCGTCGGCTGGTCAGCGAATTCATTGCCGCCGGCGGCCAGGCGCTGGAAGTGGTCAATGGCCTGCAGCCCGCCGAGCAGGTCGGCAGCCTGGCCATCCTGGCCCGCGAGTTCGGTCTGCTGGCCAGTATCGGCAGCGATTTCCATGCGCCGGCCCAGTGGGCCGAGCTGGGACTTTATCGCCCTCTGCCGGAAGATCTGTCGCCATTGTGGCTGCGTTTCAGCGACAGTCCGCCCAGGGCCGTGCATTGAGCAAGGGAGAGGTCATGAGCCAGTTTTTCCAGATCCACCCGGAGAATCCCCAGCCGCGGCTGATCAAGCAGGCCGCGGAAATCCTGCGCGCCGGCGGGGTGATCGTCTACCCGACCGACTCCTCCTACGCGCTGGGCTGCCAGTTGGGCGACAAGGGCGCGCTGGAGCGCATCCGTCGCCTGCGCCGGCTGGACGACAAACACAACTTCACCCTGGTGTGCTGCGACCTCTCGCAGCTGGGCATCTTCGCCAAGGTGGACACCGGCGCGTTCCGGCTGCTGAAGACGCATACCCCGGGCCCCTACACCTTCATCCTCGACGCCACCCGCGAAGTGCCGCGCATGCTGCTGCACCCCAAGCGCCGCACCATCGGCCTGCGCGTGCCGGCCCACCCGATTGCCCAGGCGCTGCTGCGCGAGCTGGATGCGCCGCTGATGTCGGTGAGCCTGATCATGCCCGGCGAGGACCTGCCGCTCAGCGATCCCTACGACATGCGCGGCCTGCTGGAACATCATGTCGATCTGATCATCGACGGCGGCTTCGGTGGCCTGGAGGCGTCGACGGTGGTCAACCTGACCGGCGACAGGCCCGAGGTGGCGCGGGTCGGCTGCGGCGATCCGGCGCCGTTCCAGGAAAGCGCCTGACGCCATGACGTCGATCGAGGCGCAGGCCGCCATCCCCGTTCCGGAGCAGTTGCCGCTGGCGCTGGTATACGGCGAGGCCGTCACCGAAATGCCCCAGGACCTGTACATCCCGCCGGATGCCCTGGAGGTGTTCCTCGAAGCGTTCGAGGGGCCGCTGGACCTGCTGCTCTACCTGATCCGCAAGCAGAACATCGACATCCTCGACATCCCGGTGGCGGAGATCACCCGCCAGTACATGGGGTATGTCGAACTGATGAAGGTCGCGCGCCTGGAGCTGGCCGCCGAGTACCTGGTGATGGCCGCCATGCTGGCGGAGATCAAGTCGCGCATGCTGCTGCCGCGCTCCAGCGAAGAAGATGAGGACGAGGAGGACCCGCGTGCCGAGCTGATCCGCCGCCTGCAGGAGTACGAGCGCTTCAAGGCCGCCGCCGAGGACCTCGACGAGCTGCCGCGCCTGGGCCGCGATCTGCATGTACCGCGACTGGAAGCGCCGCAGGCGCGGGCGCGCATGCTGCTGCCGCAGGTCGAGCTGTCCGAGCTGCTGCTGGCCATGGCCGAGGTGCTGCGTCGCGCCGATATGTTCGAAAGCCACCAGGTGACCCGCGAGGCGCTGTCCACCCGCGAGCGCATGAGTGAAGTGCTGGAGCGCCTGCGCGACGGGCACTTCGTGCCGTTCGTCCAGCTGTTCCGGGTGGAGGAGGGCCGCCTGGGTGTGGTGGTGACCTTCATGGCCATTCTCGAACTCATCAAGGAATCCCTGGTCGAGCTGGTGCAGAACGAACCCTTCGCCCCCATCCACGTCCGCGTCCGCGCAGAGGCCGAGCAAGCATGAACCTGTCCGACCCGAACGATCTGGCCACCCTGCTGGAAGCCCTGCTGCTGGCAGCTGGCAAGCCCTTGTCACTGGAGCGCATGAGCGAGCTGTTCGACGAGGCCGAGCGTCCGGATGCCGCCCAGCTGCGTGCGGCGCTGGAGGTGCTGGGCCAGCGTTGCGAAGGGCGCGCCTTCGAGCTGAAGGAAGTCGCCAGCGGCTACCGCCTGCAGGTGCGCGAGCGCTTCGCCCCATGGGTCGGCCGCCTGTGGGAGGAGCGCCCGCAACGCTATTCCCGCGCGCTGCTGGAAACCCTGGCGTTGATCGCCTACCGCCAGCCGATTACCCGGGGCGAGATCGAGGATATCCGCGGCGTGCAGGTCAGCAGCCAGATCGTCAAGACCCTGCAGGAGCGCGAGTGGATCCGCGTCGTCGGTTATCGCGAGGTGCCCGGCCGGCCGGCGATGCTGGCCACCACCAAGGCCTTTCTGGACCATTTCAACCTGAGCAGCCTGGATGCGCTGCCGCCGCTGGCCGAACTGCGCGCCATGGAGCCGGAGCCGACGCCGGTACAGGATGACGAGCTGCCGGTGCCGGCGGGCCTGCAAGCCCGTGCCGACGTTGCCGGCGCGGACGAGGAGGGGGGCTCGCCGGCGGCGGGCGAGATCAGCTTCCGCACCTTGTTGGCCGAACTGGACGAGATGGAGCAGGGGCTCAAGACCGATTTCGACGACCTGCTCGAAGAGACTGTCGAGTCATCCGAAGGGGCTGATGAAGAGGATCCATCGTTCGAACCTGGGCGCTGATCGCGCTTTTGTGCCGGCCTTTTGACACATTATGATGTCATATTGCAGTCAGTCACCCAGGGCGTTAGGGTGGCGCGAGTTGATAGATCAGGGAATGACAATTGGGCAATGCGCTTCGCTTACGACTCGAGGATGTACCCACCAACCCCTATGCGGAACAGCTGGAACGCGGCTTCCGGTGGCTGAGCTTCACGCCGGAACTGGAGGCGGAGTACCAGCGTTACCAGCTTGACCACACGTTTGCGCTGCGGCGCATTGCCTTGCTGGTCTGTGTCCTGATCCTGCTGGTGCAGGGGCTGCTGGACTTCCGTTTCATTGCCCCGCCGGTGCTCTGGTGGGTGCTGGCCGTGCGCGCCGGAGTGCTGGTGTTGCTGCTGGCCTGTGTTGGCCTGGTGCTGCAGCGCCGCCATATCGTCCTGCTGGGTCCGCTCACCCTGGTCTGTGTGCTGGCCATGGGCCTCGGCACCGCCGTGGTGGTGGTGATGGCGCAATGGGTCTTCCCCGGCTATCCCTCCGAAGGCCTGCTGCTGATCTGTCTGGGCAGCTATTTTCTGGCCGGCCTGCGCCTACCCGAAGCCATCGGGGTCTCCCTCGCCATCCTGCTCGGCTATGCAGCGCTGGAGTTCACCATCGGTACCCAGAGCTCGCTGCTGTCGCAGCTGCTGTATCTGCTGTTCGGCAACCTGATTGGCGCGGTGGGCTGCTACCAGCTCGAATACAAGTCCCGTGAGCAGTTCCTGATCCGCTGCCTGTTGCGCCAGCTGGCCGATCACGACAGCCTCACCGGCCTGCACAACCGGCGCAGCTTCCACCGTCACCTGGACGCCCTGTGGCGCCAGAGCCAGCGCGAGGGACAGCCGCTGGCGATGCTGCTGGGCGACATCGATCACTTCAAGCGCTACAACGACTGCTACGGTCACCAGGCCGGCGACGAGACGCTGCAGCAGGTGGCCCGGCTGTTCGAGCAGGCCGCGCGCCGGCCGCTGGACATGGCGGTGCGTCTGGGCGGTGAAGAGTTTGCCCTGCTGTTGTACGGCAGCACTGCCCACGATGCCCGCGAACGGGCCGAAGCCCTGTGCGCGCGGTTGCGCAATCTGGCCATCGAACACGCGGCGTCGCCCTCCGGCATGGTGACGCTGTCGCTCGGTGGCGTCAGCATTGTCAACGGCGACGTGCTGCGCTCGATCGACGAGCTGTACGTGCGGGCCGACCAGGCGCTGTACCGGGCCAAGGCGTCCGGCCGCAACCGTGTGGTGATGGCCAGCGACCGGCTGGATCTGGAGCCGGAGGTCGATCTGGATCGCGACGACTTCCGCCAGGACCTCTGAGACGTGCGGCGTCGAGCGACGACACAACCCCCACAACAGGAAGACCAGACGCCATGGACCGCCTGATACAGGCCGACGGCCAGCCAAGGATCGGGATCTTTCCCCGAGGTCCGGCGCTGGTCAATCATCGCGACTTCGATCTGCGCTCACCCATGGGGCGGCGGCTGGGCCGGCTGGCCAAGTGGCGCCGCTTTCACCAGTTCCAGTATTTCGGCCTGATCAGCGACGAGTTGATCGGCGGCTGTGCACTGGCCGATCTGAGTCTGCTCGGGGCCGGGTTCGTCTACCTCTACCACCCGGCCAGCGGCCGGCGCGTTGAGCGGCAGTTTCGCCTGCCGCTGGGCCTGGGGATGCGGTTCTCGCAGGCGCCGGACGACGGTATCTGCGAGTTGAGCTGGCGCGGCAACCGCTTGCGCATGGACAACCGGGGTGGCGTGAAGCGCCTCGATGTCGCCCTCGACGGCTTGCACATCGAGGCGTCCTTCGACGAGCAGGCCTTCCAGCCCATGCACATCTGCACGCCCACCGGGCCGACCGGCTGGGTGTACGCCCGCAAGGTGGCCGGCGTGCGCTGCGACGGGCAGGTGCGCAGCCCGCTCGGCGCGTTCGATCTGCAGGCGCTCGACTGTTTCGCCCACCACGACTGGTCGGCGGGCTACATGCGTCCGGAAACCTACTGGAACTGGGCCTGCCTGTCCGGCGTCGCGCAGGGCCAGCGGGTCGGCCTCAACCTGTCCTGCGGCGTCAATGAAACCAGCTTCAGCGAAAACTGCTTCTGGCTGGACGGCGAGCTGGTGCCGGTGGGCGGGGTGCGTTTCGAGTTCCAGCGGGACCGGCCGCTGGCACCCTGGCGTATACGCTCCGGCGATGGCCGGGTCGAGCTGACGTTCGCGGGCTGCGGCTTGCACGCCGAGCGGGTGAATGCCCTGCTGCTGGCCAGCAATTTCAAGCAGGTGTACGGCCGTTTCGACGGCTGGCTGCGGCCGCCCGGTCGCGCCGCCATCCGTCTCGACAACCTCTGGGGCTTCGTCGAGGACCACTATGCGAAATGGTGACGCCTCCCTGGTCGGCGTCCTGGCGTATTATTTAGCCCACTAATGGTTAGCCCAACTACAAGAATATGAGTCAGTTCGAACAGCACACCTTCGCAATGCAGCTCACCCAACTGTCCCGTTCCTGGCGCGCCGAGCTCGACCGCCGACTGGCGGACATCGGCCTGTCCCAGGCGCGCTGGCTGGTGCTGCTGCATCTCTCGCGCTTCGAGGCTGCGCCCACCCAGAGCCAGTTAGCGCAAAGTGTCGGCATCGAGGGGCCGACACTGGCGCGCCTGCTCGACAGCCTGGAAGGCCAGGGACTGGTGCAGCGTCTGGAGGCGCCGGAAGACCGCCGTGCCAAACGGGTGATGCTCTGCGAGCAGGCGCTGCCGCTGATCAAGCGCATCCAGCACATCGCCGATGAGCTGCGCGGCCAGCTGCTGGCCGGCATTGACCCCGCCGACCTGCAGCTGTGCCAGCAGGTGCACCGTCGCATCCTGGCCAATCTGCAGGCGTTGGGGTAAAGGGGCGCAATCCGCGTTGAGCGCTTGGCTCGGGCAGGCGTATAATGCCGCGCTTCCGAAATTTCCCGCCTGGGAGCCCCCGCCATGCTGCGTATCAGCCAAGAAGCCCTGACTTTCGACGACGTCCTCCTGATCCCCGGATATTCCGAGGTGCTGCCCAAGGATGTCAGCCTCAAGACCAACCTGACTCGTGGCATCGAGCTGAACATTCCGCTGGTTTCCGCGGCAATGGACACCGTCACCGAGGCGCGCCTGGCCATTGCCATGGCCCAGGAAGGCGGCATCGGCATCATCCACAAGAACATGAGCATCGAGCAGCAGGCTGCCGAGGTGCGCAAGGTCAAGCGTCACGAGACCGCCATCGTGCGCGATCCGGCGACCGTCACCCCGGAAACCAAGATCAGCGAGCTGCTGGCCAAGGCCCGCGAGTATGGCTTCAGCGGCTTCCCGGTGGTCAAGGGCAACGAGTTGGTGGGTATCGTCACCGGTCGTGACCTGCGCTTCACTCCGAACGCCGGCGACACCGTGGCCGCCATCATGACTCCCAAGGACAAGCTGGTCACCGTGCTGGAAGGCACGCCGCTGGAAGAGATCCGCGCCAAGCTGTACGAGAACCGCATCGAGAAGATGCTGGTGGTTGACGATGGCTTCAACCTGCGTGGCCTGGTGACGTTCCGTGACCTGGAGAAGGCCAAGACCTATCCGCTGGCCTCCAAGGACGATCAGGGCCGCCTGCGCGTTGGGGCCGCCGTCGGCACCGGCGCCGATACCGAAGAACGCATCCGCGCGCTGGCCGCCGCCGGCGTCGACGTGGTGGTGGTGGACACCGCCCACGGCCATTCCCGTGGCGTGATCGAGCGTGTGCGCTGGGTCAAGCAGAACCTGCCCGAGCTGCAGGTGATCGGCGGCAACATCGCCACCGCTGAAGCCGCCCTGGCGCTGGTCGAAGCCGGCGCCGATGGTGTGAAGGTCGGCATCGGCCCGGGCTCCATCTGCACCACCCGCATCGTCGCCGGTGTCGGCGTGCCGCAGATCAGTGCCGTGGCCAATGTCTCCGCGGCCCTCAAGGGCACCGGCGTGCCGATGATCGCCGACGGCGGCATCCGCTTCTCCGGTGACCTGGCCAAGGCTATCGCCGCTGGCGCCAACGCGGTGATGATGGGCTCCATGTTCGCGGGCACCGAAGAAGCCCCGGGCGAAACCGAGCTGTTCCAGGGTCGTACCTACAAGGCCTACCGCGGCATGGGCTCGCTGGGCGCCATGGCCCAGGCCCAGGGTTCCTCCGACCGCTACTTCCAGGACTCCTCCGCCGGCGCCGAGAAGCTGGTGCCGGAAGGCATCGAAGGTCGTGTGCCGTACAAGGGCGCCCTGTCGGCCATCATCCATCAGCTGATGGGCGGCCTGCGCGCCTCCATGGGCTACACCGGCAGCGCCGACATCGAGACGATGCGTACCCGTCCGCAGTTCGTGCGCATCACCGGCGCCGGCATGGCCGAGTCCCACGTGCACGATGTGCAGATCACCAAGGAAGCCCCGAATTATCGAGTGGGCTGATCCACTCGGCTAAACAGGCGCCGGAAGCTGGAAGTTGAAAGTCGCGAGCATGGGCTCCGCTTTCTCTTCCAGCTTCCGGCTTTCCGCTTCAAGCTTTTTCCGAAGGAAAGCCCATGTCTCATCCTGACATCCACGCCCACCGGATCCTGATCCTGGACTTCGGTTCCCAGTACACCCAGCTGATCGCCCGCCGCGTGCGCGAGATCGGCGTGTACTGTGAACTGCACCCGTTCGACATGAGCGACGAGGCGATCCGCGCCTTCAATCCGCGCGGCATCATCCTCGCCGGCGGGCCGGAGTCGGTGCACCAGGCCGACAGCCCGCGCGCGCCGCAGGCGGTATTCGACCTGGGCGTACCGGTGTTCGGCATCTGCTACGGCATGCAGACCATGGCCGAACAGCTGGGCGGCAAGGTGGAAGGTTCCGACCTGCGCGAATTCGGCTATGCCCGTGTCGATGTGGTTGGCAAGAGCCGCCTGCTGGACGGCATCGAGGACCATGTGGACGCCGATGGCGTGCTGGGCCTGGACGTGTGGATGAGCCACGGTGACAAGGTCACCCGCCTGCCGGAAGGTTTCCACATCCTGGCCAGCACCCCGAGCTGCCCGATCGCGGCGATGGCCGACGACACGCGCGCCTACTACGGTGTGCAGTTCCACCCGGAAGTGACCCATACCAAGCAGGGCCTGCGCATCCTGTCGCGCTTCATTCTCGACATCTGCGGCTGCGCGGCGCTGTGGACCCCGGCCAACATCGTCGAGGACGCCATCGCCCAGGTACGCGCCCAGGTCGGCGACGCCAACGTGCTGCTCGGCCTGTCCGGCGGCGTGGACTCCTCCGTGGTTGCCGCGCTGCTGCACAAGGCCATCGGCGACCAGCTGACCTGCGTGTTCGTCGACAACGGCCTGCTGCGCCTGCACGAGGGTGACCAGGTGATGGCCATGTTCGCCGAGAACATGGGCGTCAAGGTCATTCGCGCCAACGCCGAAGAAAAGTTCCTCGGCAACCTGGCCGGCGTTTCCGACCCGGAGCAGAAGCGCAAGATCATCGGCCGCACCTTCATCGAAGTGTTCGACGAGGAGTCCGGCAAGCTGGACAACATCCAGTTCCTCGCCCAGGGCACCATCTACCCGGACGTGATCGAGTCGGCCGGCGCCAAGACCGGCAAGGCCCACGTGATCAAGAGCCACCACAACGTCGGCGGCCTGCCCGAGGACATGAAGCTCAAGCTGGTCGAGCCGCTGCGCGAACTGTTCAAGGACGAGGTGCGCAAGATCGGCCTGGAGCTGGGCCTGCCCTACGACATGGTCTACCGCCACCCGTTCCCGGGTCCGGGCCTGGGCGTGCGCATCCTTGGCGAAGTGAAGAAGGAGTACGCCGACCTGCTGCGTCGCGCCGACCACATCTTCATTGAGGAGCTGCGCAACTTCGACTGGTACCACAAGACCAGCCAGGCCTTCGTGGTGTTCCAGCCGGTGAAATCCGTCGGTGTGGTCGGTGATGGCCGTCGCTACGCCTGGGTCGTCGCTCTGCGCGCCGTAGAAACCATCGACTTCATGACCGCGCGCTGGGCGCACCTGCCCTACGAGCTGCTGGAGAAGGTCTCCAACCGCATCATCAACGAGATCGAAGGCATCTCCCGCGTCACCTACGACGTGTCGAGCAAGCCGCCGGCCACCATCGAGTGGGAATGATCAGGTAGCGTTTTTTACCGTTCAACGTCATTCGTGAAATACACAAAGGCCCCTGTAAATACAGGGGCCTTTGTGTTTCTGTCGTTCGCTAACCATCATCGGTAGACACTGGCTGGCGCCGGTCGATCTGGTGGCCGACCTGTCGGCCACCACAATAAAACCTGGAGAAGCGCGGCGAGTTCCCGCAGCACTTCATGCTGACGCCGCGCTGCGCCGGGTGGTTCGAGGCCGAAGTCGATGCCTGGCTGGATCAGCGCATGGCCAAGCCCAGGAGCTGCCGCAGGGCGCCTATGTGGGCGCTGTCGAGCTGCTCACCGACGGCCCGCGGTGCGCGCCTTGCCTTGAAAAGGCCCGCAGCACCTAGGCTCACGCCTGCGTGGGAGCGACGGAAAATGGTCTTTCCGCGTCTCCCCAAATAGTTGTATAGAATCAACAGCTTGCGTGTTAATTGCTGGATAATAATCTAACCAGTAAGCGTTTATTTATTTCCGGGAAACCTGCAAAGAAAATAAAACTATACCTTTTCAGGAATTAGCGTATATTCGCCTCACTGCTTTGCGATTGCCACTTCGATACACAGTTTGATGCTTCAATGCCTCATCTCCCTGGTTCGTTTTGCTATTGGCTTCTCAGTCTCGGCCTGAATGTTTCAGCGTCGAAGTCTTAATTTACCCTGGAGATACAGCATGTCTACTCGTCAAACTGGCACCGTCAAGTGGTTCAACGATGAAAAAGGTTTCGGCTTCATCACCCCGACTGATGGCAGCGCCGACCTGTTCGTTCACTACCGCTCAATCGAAAGCGCAGGCTTCAAAAGCCTGAGCGAAGGCCAATCCGTCTCTTTCGTGCCGGCCAAAGGCCAGAAAGGGATGCAGGCTGATCAGGTTCAAGTCAACTAAGACGCCTGATGCAAAAAGGCCCCGCAATGCGGGGCTTTTTTTCGTCTGGAATAAACTGGACCCTGCCGGGAAGAGCAGGGTGGGCAGGATTTTCTGGAGCACGGCTGACCCTAGCCTGCGCTTTGCTGGCAGTCAGCGCGGAAATTGAATCTGTCCTTTTTATTGGATCGCTTTCGAAGCGGTGGGCGATCGGCCGCGGATAGAGCAGCAGACTGGGACGATCAATCTGCAGCCGGGTTGAACCATGCACGACCGTTATCGGTCCCCTTCGAATCAGGTGCAGCTGACCGGTGCCGCCCTGGGCCTGCAGCAGGTGGCTGCCCCACAGGGTGCCGGCATGCAAAGGCAATCACGCCACGTCATCAGAGGAACATCCCATGTCCATCGCCAAAGTTCTTTATGAAGCAACAGCTACCGCCACCGGTGGCCGTGACGGCAAGGCCACGTCGTCCGATGGCGTCCTGTCCGTTCAGCTGGCCACACCCAGGGAGCTGGGCGGCGCAGGCGGCAGCGGCACCAATCCGGAACAGCTGTTTGCCGCCGGTTATTCCGCCTGCTTCCTGGGCGCCCTGAAGTTCGTCGCGTCCCGCCAGAAGCAGACCCTGCCGGCCGACACGCAGGTCACCGCCAAGGTGGGCATCGGGCAGATTCCCACCGGGTTCGGCATCGAAGTGACGCTGCGGATCAGTGCCCCCGGCGTGGAGCGGGCCGTACTGGATGATCTGGTCAACCAGGCCCACATCGTGTGCCCCTACTCGAACGCGACCCGCGGGAACATCGATGTTTCACTGGTTGTTGCGGACTGATCTCTCCACCTCTCGAGGTGTCCACATGACCCACTCTGCCAACTACATCGCCACCCCCGATGGCGTGCATCTCTACAAGGACTGGGGGTCACGAAACGTCATTCAGCACTAGGTCGGCTGGCCGAGGTCGGTGTTGGTACAGGGCAGCCTGGGCTGCCCTGTACGTTGCCGTTTCAGAACCTTCTCCTTTTCCCCGGGGTCGTCTTGTAGCGGCGAGATGATCAGGAGATTCGGTTGTGAAGAGAACCGTGAACCCCCCTGTGTTTCTGCTCTCATCGATCCTGTTGCTGGCGCTGGTCCTGTTCGCCATCGGCTTTCCCGAAACGGCACAGGCAGTCTTCGGGCAAGCGCAGGCGTGGATCACCACCAACGCCAGCTGGTTCTACATCCTGGCCGTGGCGATCATTCTGCTGGCGGTGGTTTTCATGGGGGTGAGCCGCTACGGGGACATCAAGCTCGGTCCGGACCACAGCGTGCCGGATTTCGCCAACTACAGCTGGTTCGCCATGCTGTTCTCGGCCGGCATGGGCATCGGCCTGATGTTCTTCGGCGTCGCCGAACCCGTCATGCACTACCTGTCGCCCCCGGTCGGCGAGGGGGGATCGGCGTTCGCCGCCAGCGAGGCGATGAAGATCACCTTCTTCCACTGGGGACTTCACGCCTGGGCCATCTACGCGATCGTGGCACTGATCCTCGCCTACTTCGGCTACCGGCACGACTTGCCGCTGACCCTGCGTTCGGCCCTGTACCCCCTGATCGGCGAACGGATCTACGGACCGATCGGCCATGCCGTGGACATCTTTGCCGTGCTGGGCACCGTGCTGGGCGTGGCCACCTCGCTGGGCTTCGGCGTCGCGCAGATCAACAGCGGGCTGAACTACCTGTTCGACGTCCCCGTCGCCATCTGGGTGCAGGTGGTGCTCATCGTCGTGGCCATGGTGCTGGCCACTATTTCGCTGGTCAGCGGACTGGACCGCGGCATCCGCATTCTCTCGGAGACCAATCTGCTGTTCGCCGTGCTGCTGATGATCATCGTCCTGGTGCTCGGGCCGACGGTATTCATCCTCAAGGCCTACGTGGAGAACACGGGGGGCTACCTGGCTGAGCTGGTGGACAAGACCTTCAACCTCTATGCCTATGAGCCCAGCGACTGGATCGGTGGCTGGACGCTGTTCTACTGGGGCTGGTGGATCGCCTGGTCGCCCTTTGTCGGCATGTTCATCGCACGGATCTCCCGGGGCCGGACCATCCGCCAGTTCGTCAGCGGGGTCATGCTGGTACCGGCGGGTTTCACCCTGGCGTGGATGACGGTGTTCGGCGACACCGCGATCTACATGATCCATGTGCAGGACATCGCCAGCCTGGGCGAGGCAGTCGAGGCGGACAGCGCCCAGGCGCTGTTCGCCTTCCTGGAACATTTCCCGCTGGGGTACTTCCTCTCGCTACTGGCCATGCTGATGGTGCTGGTGTTCTTCGTGACCTCGGCGGACTCCGGCGCCCTGGTGGTGGACATGCTGGCGTCCGGCGGGCGCAACAAGACGCCGCTCTGGCAGAAGCTGTTCTGGGCGACGACCATGGCGGCCATTGCTATCGCCCTGCTGTTGGCCGATGGGTTGACCGCGCTGCAAACCGCCACGATTGCCAGTGCCTTGCCCTATACCCTGTTCCTGCTGGCGGCCACCTGGGGGCTGCTCAAGGCCCTGCGACTGGACGCCACCAAGCGACGGGTGCGCTTCCAGTCCCTGAGCCTTTCCCGTGCCCATGGCCATGGCAGCGAGAGCTGGCAGCGGCGCCTGCGCGGCATGGTGATGATGCCGCGGCGCAGCCATGTGGCGCGCTTCATCCAGGACACCGTGACCCCGGCCTGCGAGGCGGTGGCCGAGGAGCTGCGCAAGCAGGGCTTCGAGGTTGAGGTGGATACCGGGAGGCCCGAATCGGTGAGTCTGGTCATTCGCCATCCGGGCGAGCCGGATTTCCTTTACGGGGTACGCCCCAGGGCCTACGTGCAACCGAGTTTCGTCGTCAGCGAGGACGAAGAGGATGAAGCGCGCAAGTACTTCCGGGCCGAGGTGTACCTGAGGGAGGGCGGCCAGGACTACGACATCATGGGTTGGAACCGCGATGGCGTGATCGGCGACATCCTTGACCAGTACGAACGGCACCGGCACTTCGTGCACGTGGTGCGTTGAGCGAGACATTTTGTCGCGAAGCCCGCGCATCGCGGCGCTCGCCCTGACCCCTTAACAAGTGAGAAGATCTCTCATCTTTTGACGGTCAGGAGTAACAGCGATGGGTGTCAGCCGTCGTCAGGTGTTGACTGGGCTTGCGGCGCTGGGGGTGCTGGGTATCGGCGCCGGCGGCGCGCGCTATTGGCTGGGTCGGCCGCGGCACGTCACCACCCATGATTACGAGCTGATCGCCGCCCCGCTGGATGTGGAGCTGGTGCCCGGCTTTACCACGACCGCCTGGGCCTACGGCGGGCAGGTGCCTGGCGTCGAGCTGCGCTGCCGGCAGGGCGAGCGCCTGCGGGTACGCTTCATCAATCGCCTGCCGGAGCCGACCACCATCCACTGGCATGGCCTGCGCATCCCGCTGGAAATGGACGGCGTGCCCTACCTATCGCAGCTGCCGGTGCTGCCTGGTGAGCATTTCGACTACGACTTCCTCTGCCCGGATGCCGGCACCTTCTGGTACCACCCACACACCGCCAGCGGCGAACAGCTGGGGCGCGGCCTGGTGGGGCCGGTCATCGTCGAGGAGCGTGAACCCAGTGGTTTCCGTCATGAGCGCACGCTGAGCATCAAGCACTGGCATGTGGACCCGCAGGGGGCGTTCACCGCCTTCAGCGTGCCGCGCGAAGCGGCGCGCGGCGGCACGCCGGGCATCCTGTCCACGGTGAACGGCAGTCACAACCCGACACTGGAACTGCCGGCTGGCCAGGTGGTGCGCTTGCGCCTGCTCAACCTCGACAATACCCATACCTACCGGCTGGCCCTGCCGGGCGCCGAGGTACGCATCTACGCGCTGGATGGCAACCCGATCCCGCCACGCCCGCTGGGCAAGGATTACTGGCTGGGGCCGGGCATGCGCATCGATCTGGCCATCCGCGTGCCGTCCGCCGGCACCGAGCTGCCGGTGCGCAACGGTCCGCTGCGCCTGGCCACGCTGAAAAGCGTGGCCTCCAGCGAAGCGCCGGGTGACTGGCCGCCGGCGTTGCCGGCCAATCCGATTGCCGAGCCGGATCTGGCCCGTGCCGAGACGCTGCGCTTCAACTTCGAATGGGCGGGCGCGCTCTCGACGAATGCCGAGCAGGGTGGGCCGTTCACCTTCTGGCAGATCAACGGGCAGGCCTGGAACATCAGCGACAACAGCTGCATGGAGCGGCCAATCGCCACGCTGAAGCGGAACGGGCACTACATCTTCGAGCTGCGCAACGTCAGCCAGTACCAGCACCCGGTTCACCTGCACGGCATGACCTTCAAGGTGCTGTCCTCCGATCGCAAGCGCATCGAGCCCTATTTCACCGATACCTACCTGCTGGGCAAGAACGAAACCGCCCGGGTAGCGCTGGTGGCGGATAACCCGGGTACCTGGATGTTCCACTGCCATGTCATCGACCACATGGAAACCGGCCTGATGGCTGCCATTGAGGTGGTGTAGCGGAAAGTCTGTTCGGGGTGCCGGGAGAAACTCGCGGATAAGTCCGCTCCCAAGGCACCCTTTTATTGCCGCGCGCCGCCCAGGTAGGCGCAGCCGGTCAAGCGCTGGCCGTCCAGGCGCAGCTCGGCGCTCAGGTGGCGTAGCGCGCCGCTCATGTCGTCCTGGCAGCGCTGCGGCGCCAGCCACAGGCTGAGGCTGTGACCATTGGCCTCGCTAGAGAAGTACAGACGGCCTTCCGGCAGCTGTTCCTCCAGGTAGGGCACGGCCAGCGGCTCCTCGCCGGGGCGTTGCAGGATCAGCCCCTTGGCCGAGATGGACACGCTCCAGAAGGGCTCGTTGCCGCTGGCGCGGGCGATCAGCCGCCCGAAGTCTGCGTCCTGGCAGCCCTGGCCTTCCGCCTGCAGGCGGTAGAGGCGGGTCGCCTGCAGTTTGTCACCCAGGTCGTTGCCGGCCAGATCGGCAAACAGCCGTCCGGCGCTCCCGCCGAGCATCTGCTCGGCTTCGCGCAGCAATCCCAACGAGCCGGCATCCTGCACATCGAGCTGCCGGCCGCCACCGCAGGGCTGGAGTCGCAGCCGTCCCTGGTCAACACTCAGCTCACCCATCAGTCGTTGCACCGGTACGAAATCCTCGGACTCGCCGGACAGCGACTGGCAACCAAGCAGCAAGGGCAGAAGCCCGTAGCACAGGACGCGAAGGCGGGGCATGGGCATTCTCCGTAAGGTCAGGGGGCGTCACGTTAACCAGCCGCCTCGACGGGAACAAGGGGGCACGCATGATCGCCTGCAAGCGAGTGTATGACACGGCGAGCCCGCAAGACGGGCGCCGGATACTGGTGGACCGGCTGTGGCCGAGGGGGGTGCGCAAGGAGGCGCTGGCGCATGACGACTGGCTGCCGGCGCTGGCGCCCAGCGCGGATCTGCGCAAGGCGTTCGGTCATTCTCCGGAACGCTTTGGTGAATTCCGTGATGCCTATCGACGGGAGCTGGCGGCACATCCGGAACATTGGTGGCCGCTGCTGGAGCCGGCCGGCCGGGGCACGCTGACGCTGCTGTACGCTGCGAAGGACGAACGGCACAACAACGCCGTGGTGCTGGCGGAGTTCCTGGAGGACGAGCTGGAGCGCCAGGCGCCGGGCAGTTCGCCGCCCTGCTATGCGGGGGAGGTCGGACAGACGTAGGGTGGACAGCGCAGTTCCTGTCCACCACCGCGCCGCTACGGCGCGCCTGGCGGCGCGCGTGGTGGATCGGTGAAGCGCGATCCACCCTACGTGTCCAAGATGCGCCGGCATGTTGAATCGGTGAAGCGACTGACGCCACGTAGGGTGGACAACGTTGTCCTTGTCCACCACCGCGCCGGTACGGCGCGCCGGTGGCGTGCGTGGTGGATCGGTGATGCGCGATCAACCCTACGCCACGTCTACCAGCACCACCTCCGTGTCGTCATCCAGCGCCTCGACGCGGATCTGCGCTTCGTCCTTGATGGCCACGCCGTCACCGGCGGCTGCTTCGATGCCGTTGACCTTGAAGCGCCCCTTGGCCGCGACCAGGTAGCCCTTGCGCCCTTCGGCGAAGGCGTAGTCGGTGGCCTGGCCGGCATTCAGCGTCGCGGCGGCCAGGCGGCCGTTGGCGCGGATCGGCAGGGCGTCGGCGTCTCCCAGGCCGCTGGCCAGGGTGACGAAGGCGCCGCTGCGCTCGCCCTTCGGGAACGGGCGGGTGCCCCAGCTCGGCTGGCCGCCACGCTGCTCCGGCATGATCCAGATCTGGAAGATACGCGTGGTGACGCTTTCCAGGTTGTACTCGCTGTGGGTGATGCCGCTGCCGGCGCTCATCACCTGCACATCGCCGGCTTCGGTGCGACCCTTGTTCCCCAGGCTGTCCTGGTGGCTGATCGCGCCTTCACGCACGTAGGTAATGATCTCCATGTCGTGGTGCGGATGCGGCGGGAAACCGCTGTGCGGCGCGATGGTGTCGTCATTCCACACGCGCAGCCGGCCCCAGTGCACCCGCTGCGGGTCGTGGTACTCGGCGAAGGAGAAATGGTGCTTGGCATTCAGCCAGCCGTGGTTGGCGGCGCCGAGACTGGCGAAGGGGCGTACTTCGATCATGGCGATCTCTCCTGAAAGGGGCTTCCGCTGAAGCGATGGTGCCATGATCCTCTCGGCTGGCTCGATTGATAAGCGCAAAAAGTGCCTGATAAGAATCGAATCAATCGATGTTTTGTCGCCTGGTACGGAAGGAGCCGGGGCGTTTCAACCCTAGAACGCCTCCAGCCGGTACACCTCGTAGGCAGGCGTCTCGTAGGGGTGGGCGGCCTTGAGGGCGGCGACGACTGCCTGGATGCGATGCGCCTCGACCACCAGCTCCACCTTCCATTCCTCCAGGCATTCCAGCGCGCCGGTGCTACCAAGATGTGGCTCGCTGCCCGGCAGCGGGCGGAACTGGCCGTGACCGAGCACCTGCCAGCAGCACTGGTCGTAGAGGCCGATACGCCCTGCTCCAGCCTCGAACAGCGCGCTCTTCACGCTTTCCAGGTGGCTGTCGGGGACGAAGAAGCAGAGCTTGAACATGCAGGGTTCCTCCAGATGCAAAAAGGCCATATCCGAGGATATGGCCTTTTTGTGACACGCGCGTGCTGGATCAGCCCACCCACACCCGCGCGTTGCGGAACATGCGCATCCAGCCGGCATCTTCCTGCCAGTCATCCGGACGCCAGCTGTTCTGCACGGCGCGGAACACGCGCTCCGGGTGCGGCATCATGATGGTCACGCGGCCGTCGCGGCTGCACAGACCGGTGATGCCACGCGGAGAGCTGTTCGGGTTGGCCGGATAGGCCTCGGTGACCTTGCCGTGGTTGTCCACATAGCGCAGCGCCACGGTGCCGGACAGGTCGGCCTGCAGCAGGGCCTCCTCGCTTTCGAACTCCGCGTGTCCTTCGCCGTGGGCGATAGCGATCGGCAGGCGCGAACCGGCCATGCCTTGCAGGAAGATCGACGGCGATTCCTGCACCTGCACCATCGCCACGCGCGCTTCGAACTGCTCGGAGCGGTTGCGCACGAAGTGCGGCCAGTTCTCGGTGCCGGGAATCAGCTCGTGCAGGTTGCTCATCATCTGGCAGCCGTTGCACACGCCCAGGGCGAAGCTGTCCTGGCGCTCGAAGAAGGCGCTGAAGTTGTCGCGGGCGCGGGCGTTGAACAGGATCGACTTGGCCCAGCCCTCGCCAGCGCCCAGCACGTCGCCGTAGGAGAAGCCGCCGCAGGCCACCAGGCCCTTGAAGTCTTCCAGGCTGACGCGGCCGGCGATGATGTCGCTCATATGCACATCGACCACCGCGAAGCCGGCGCGGTGGAAGGCGGCGGCCATTTCGGTCTGGCCGTTGACGCCCTGCTCGCGCAGGATCGCCATGCGCGGGCGCACGCCCTTGGCGATGTAGGGCGCGGCGACATCCTCGTTGACGTCGAAGCTCAGCTTGGCGTGCAGGCCCGGGTTCTGCTCGTCGAGCAGCAGGTCGAACTCCTGATCGGCACACTCGGCGTTGTCGCGCAGGCGCTGGATCTGCCAGCTGGTTTCCGCCCACTGGCGCTGCAGCACGCGGCGCTGTTCGCGGAACACCGGCGCGCCGGCGAAGCTCAGCAGCACGTCGCTGCCCGTCACCGGCTGACCGATCAGATGGACGCAGTCGCCCAGCCCGGCGGCGGCGAAGCGCGCCAGCACCTCGGCGCTGTCGGCCTGGCGAACCTGGATCACCGCACCCAGCTCCTCGTTGAACAGGGCGGCGGCCAGCGCCTCGCGGGAAGTGGCCAGCGCGTCCAGTTGAACATCCAGGCCGCAGTGCCCGGCGAAGGCCATTTCCACCAGGGTGGTCAGCAGGCCGCCGTCGGAACGGTCATGGTAGGCCAGCAGGCGGTCGTCCTGGTTCAGGCTCTGCACGGTATCGAAGAACGCCTTGAGGTCGGCGGCGTTGTCCACGTCCGGCGCCTGGCGGCCGATCTGGCCGTACACCTGGGCGAGGATGGAGGCGCCCATGCGGTTCTGGCCACGACCGAGGTCGATCAGCAGCAGCTGGCTGTCGCCCTGGTCCAGGCGCAGCTGCGGGGTCAGGGTCTTGCGGATATCGGCCACCGGGGCGAAGCCGGTGACGATCAGCGACAGCGGCGAGGTGACGCTCTTCTCGGTGTCGCCCTCCTGCCAGCGGGTCTTCATGGACATGGAGTCCTTGCCCACCGGGATGGTGATGCCCAGCGCCGGGCACAGTTCCATGCCGACGGCCTTGACGGTGTCGTACAGGCGCGCGTCCTCGCCCGGGTGGCCGGCGGCGGCCATCCAGTTGGCGGACAGCTTGATGTCGCCCAGCTTGGCGATGCGCGAGGCGGCCAGGTTGGTGAGGGTCTCGCCGATGGCCATGCGGCCGGACGCCGGGGCGTCCAGCAGGGCCAGCGGGGTGCGCTCGCCCATGGCCATGGCTTCGCCGGTGTAGACGTCGAAGCTGGTGGCGGTCACGGCGCAGTCGGCGACCGGCACCTGCCAGGGGCCGACCATCTGGTCGCGGGCCACCAGGCCGGTGATGGAGCGGTCGCCGATGGTGATCAGGAAGCTCTTGCTGGCCACCGCCGGGTGACGCAGCACGCGGGAGATGGCCTCGCCCAGTTCGATCTTCTCGGCGGCGAAGTCATCGCCCAGCGCCGCTTCGCGGCTGGCGCTGCGGTGCATGCGTGGCGGCTTGCCGAGCAGCACGTTGAGCGGCATGTCCACCGGCTTGTTGCCGAAGTGGCTGTCGGCCACGGTCAGCTGGCGCTCCTCGGTGGCCTCGCCGACCACCGCGAACGGGCAGCGCTCGCGCTCGCAGATGGCGGCGAAGCGCTCCAGGTCCTCGGCGTCCACGGACAGCACGTAGCGTTCCTGGGACTCGTTGCACCAGATTTCCAGCGGGCTCATGCCCGGCTCGTCGTTGGGCACGTTGCGCAGCTCGAAGCGGCCGCCGCGCCCGGCGTCGTTGACCAGTTCCGGGAGGGCGTTGGACAGACCGCCGGCGCCGACGTCGTGGATGAACTTGATCGGGTTGCGCTCGCCGAGCTGCCAGCAGCGGTCGATGACCTCCTGGCAGCGGCGCTCCATTTCAGGGTTCTCGCGCTGCACCGAGGCGAAGTCCAGGTCCGCGGCGCTGGCGCCGGTGGCCATGGAGGAGGCCGCGCCGCCGCCCAGGCCGATGAGCATGGCCGGGCCGCCGAGCACGATCAGCTTGCCGCCGACCGAGATGTCCTTCTTCTGGATGTGTTCTTCACGGATGTTGCCCAGGCCGCCGGCCAGCATGATCGGCTTGTGGTAGCCGCGCACTTCCTCGCCGCGCGGGGTCGCCACGGCCTGTTCGAAGGTGCGGAAATAGCCGGTCAGCGCCGGACGGCCGAACTCGTTGTTGAACGCGGCGCCGCCCAGCGGGCCTTCGATCATGATGTCCAGCGGGGTGACGATGCGCTCGGGCTTGCCGTAGGGCGTTTCCCAGGGCTGCACGAAACCGGGGATGTTCAGGTTGGAGACGGTGAAACCGGTCAGGCCGGCCTTGGGCTTGGAGCCGATGCCGGTGGCGCCTTCGTCGCGGATCTCGCCGCCCGAGCCGGTGGAGGCGCCGGGGAAGGGCGCGATGGCGGTCGGGTGGTTGTGGGTTTCCACCTTCATCAGGATGTGCACCGGCTCGCGGTGCGGCGCGTACTCGCGGCTTTCCGGATCGGGGAAGAAACGCCCGGCCACGTGGCCGACGATCACCGAGGCGTTGTCCTTGTAGGCGGACAGCACGCCCTCACGGTTCATTTCGTAGGTGTTCTTGATCATGCCGAACAGGGACTTTTCCTGGCTTTCGCCGTCGATGTCCCAGCTGGCATTGAAGATCTTGTGGCGGCAGTGCTCGGAGTTCGCCTGGGCGAACATCATCAGCTCGATGTCGTGCGGGTTGCGGCCCAGCTCGGTGAAGCTTTTCACCAGGTAGTCGATCTCGTCCTCGGCCAGGGCCAGGCCCAGGTCGCGGTTGGCCTGCTCCAGGGCGGCGCGACCGCCGCCGAGCACGTCAACGGCGACCAGCGGCTTGGGCTGGGCATGGCTGAACAGCGCGGCTGCGTCCTCGAAGCGTTGCAGCACGGTCTGCGTCATGCGGTCGTGCAGCAGGGCAGTGACCTGCGCGACATCGGCGTCGCTCAGGCTGCCGCTCACGTAATAGGCGATACCACGCTCCAGACGCTGGATCTTGCCCAGGCCGCAGTTGCGAGCGATGTCGCTGGCCTTGCTCGACCAGGGCGACAGGGTGCCGAAGCGCGGCACTGTGAGGAACAGACGTCCGGCGGGTTCCTGCACCGGGACACTCGGACCGTACTTGAGCAGGCGGTCCAGCACGGACTGCTCGTCGCCGGTCAGCTCGCCGGTCACATCGGCGAAGTGGGCAAACTCGGCATACAGGCCGGTGACGGCCGGGACCTTGCTGGTCAGTTGCTCGAGCAGTTTGCCGTGACGGAAGGCGGAAAGGGCGGGAGTGCCGCGCAGGATCAACATCGTCGAAACAGCCTCGGGAGGGGGTGCGTGGAAACGGCGCATTCTACCCTATGAACCGCGCCGTAGGCCAAAGTCACCGCCGGGCGCGGCGGGCAGTTTTCCCGGCGGGTGGATATGCCGATTCCCGGCATTGCGTATAATGCGCCGATGTTTCTGCGAACCGCGTATCTGCGTCGCGCCGGCCGTCTGCTGGCGACCAGCGTCTTCCTGCTGCTTGTGGGGTGTAGCGAGGCCAATCAGCCGTCCACACTCGAGCGAGTCAAGGAGGAGGGCGTACTGCATGTGATCACCCGCAACAGCCCCTCCACCTATTTTCAGGACCGCAACGGCGAGACCGGGTTCGAGTACGAGCTGCTCAAGCGCTTCGCCGACGAGCTGGGTGTCGAGCTGCAGGTCGAGGTGGCCGACAACCTCGCCGACCTGTTTACCCGCCTCAATGAAAGCGACGGTCCGGTACTGGCGGCGCCGGGGCTGACCATCAGCAAGGCGCGCGCCGCCGAGGTGCTGCTGTCGCGTCCGTATCTGCAGGTCGTTCCGCAGGTCATCTATCGGCAGGGGCGCGAACGTCCGAGGCGTACCCGGGAGCTGGCCGGGCGGCAGATCCTGGTGTTGCGTGACAGTCGGCATGCCGAGCTGCTGGCGGAGATGAAAAGCCTGCTGCCGACCCTCAACTATGAGGAGTCGGATGCCGTCGAGGTGGCCGACCTGCTGCGCATGGTGGACGAGGGCGAGACCGACCTGACGGTGGTCGATTCCAACGAGCTGGCCATGAATCAGGTGTACCTGAGCCAGATCCGCGTCGGTTTCGACCTCGGCGAACCGCTCGGCCTGCACTGGGCGGTGGCCGGCGGCGAGGATCGCAGCCTGCTGGAGCTGATCGATCCCTTCCTGGCCAAGGCAGAGGAATCGGGACTGGTGGAGCGTCTGTACGAGCGCTACTACGGCCACCTGGACGTGCTTGGTTTCGTGGGCGCCAACACCTTCGCCAAGCACCTGCAGCAACGCCTGCCGCGCTATGAAGACTACTTCCACAAGGCGGCCGCCGAGTACAAGGTCGACTGGCGCCTGTTGGCGGCCATCGGCTACCAGGAATCCCACTGGCGCCCCAATGCCGTCTCCAAGACCGGCGTGCGCGGCCTGATGATGCTCACCCAGAACACTGCCAAGGCGATGGGCGTGGCTAATCGCCTGGATCCGCGGCAGAGCATCGACGGTGGCGCCAAGTATTTCGCCAAGGTCTATCACGGTCTGCCCGAGAGCATCGTCGAACCGGACCGCACCTGGTTTGCGCTGGCCGCCTACAACGTCGGCGGCGGCCATCTGGAAGACGCCCGCCGGCTGACCCAGGCCGAAGGGCTGAACCCGAACAAGTGGCTGGATGTGAAGAAGATCCTGCCGCGCCTGGCGCAGAAGAAGTGGTATACCAAGACCCGCTACGGCTATGCGCGCGGCGGCGAGCCGGTGCATTACGTGGCCAACGTGCGGCGCTACTACGACATCCTCATCTGGTCGACCCAGCCGCAGCTGGAAGATACCCAGATCGCCGAGAGCGGCCTGCACATCCCGGGCATCAACCGCGCCGAGGCGCCGCCCGAGCCGCCGCTCTAAGGGGCACAGCCCGGACCGTGGGAGGCGAACTTGTTCGCGAGCTTCTGGGTGCGCTGTGCTGGAAAAGCTCGCGGACAAGCCTGCTCCCACAGGAATTTTCTTCGCTACGGCCGAATCTCGATCAGCGTGCCGTCGTCCACCAGCTCCCAGACTTCCTGCATGTCGGCGTTGCTCAGGGCGATGCAGCCGTCCGTCCAGTCCAGGCTGTGGAAGTACCACTCGGGATAGTGCTCGTCGACGGGTGTGCCGTGCAGCATGATCATGCCGCCGGGCTCGACGCCCTCACGGCGCGCGCGGGCCAGGTCGCGGATGTTGGGGTAGGAGATGTGCATGGAGAGGTTGAACTTGTCGCTGGTCTTGCGCCAGTCGATCCAGTAGAAGCCTTCCGGGGTGCGCTTGTCGCCTTCGCGCAGCTTGTGTCCGGCGGGCCGCTTGCCCAGCGATACGCGGTAACTCTTCAGGGTCTCGCCCCGACTGATCAGGTGCAGCCTGCGCTCGGACTTGAGCACCAGCACCTTGTCCACCTGAGGTTCCTTCAGGAAACCGCTGGCGCTGGCGTGGGCCAGCGATGCGCAGCAGAAAAACAGGGCGGCAAGCATCCAGCGCATCGAACAATATCCCCCGACCGATCACGAAGGACCACCGGCAATTACAGGAAGACAGGCAGCCGCTGGCCGCCACCACGTAACGAAGCCGCATTCTAGGGATCGCCCGATGGTCGGGAAAGGCGCTTCCGACCAAGGAACCCCTGGCGTGCCGCAGAGTCGCACCTGCAGGCCCGGCGACCCGCCAGGGGCAGGCTGGGTTGGGCGGGGCCGGGGTCTTGGGCGGCTGACATTCTTCATGCCATGATGCGACCCTGAATGTAGGACGAGAACGATCATGCAGGACGAACTGCTGCGGCGGATCCGCAATTACGCGCCGCGGCCCCTGGAGCGCGAAGACAGGCGTTATCCCGAGGCGGCCGTGCTGGTACCCATCACCCGGCACGAGGAGCCGGAGCTGGTGCTCACCCTGCGTTCCAGCAACCTGTCCACCCATGGCGGCGAGGTGGCCTTTCCCGGCGGGCGCTGCGATCCGGGCGATCCGAGTCTGGCCGATACGGCGCTGCGCGAAGCGGAAGAGGAGGTAGGCCTGCCGCCTGGCCTGGTCGAGGTGATCGGCCCCCTCAGCCCACTGGTGTCGCTGCATGGCATCAAGGTGACCCCGATCGTCGGGCTGGTCCCCGACTTCGTCGAGTACCGGCCCAATGACGCCGAGATCGCCGCGGTGTTCCAGGTGCCGCTGGAGTTCTTCCTCGATTACCCGCCGGAAACCACCCACCGTATCGACTACCGTGGCGTGCCCTGGTACGTGCCGTGCTACCGCTATGGCGACTTCAAGATCTGGGGGTTGACCGCGATCATGGTGGTCGAGCTGGTCAATCTGCTGTACGACGCCGGGATCGACATGCGAGTGGCGCCGGACTCCTTCGTTACCCTGCGCCGCTAGAACAACAAGGAGAAAATGCCGTGAAATACCGTCTGGGAGAGCACCGCGTGCAAGCGGACCCGAAAAGCTGGATTGCGCCGAATGCCACCCTGGTGGGCAAGGTGAAGCTGGAAGCGGGCGCCAGCGTCTGGTTCAACTGCGTGCTGCGCGGCGACAACGAGCTGATCCATATCGGCGAGAACAGCAACGTGCAGGATGGCAGCGTGATGCACACCGACATGGGCTACCCGCTGACCCTCGGACGCGGTGTGACCATCGGCCACAAGGCCATGCTGCACGGCTGCACGGTAGGCGACTACAGCCTGATCGGCATCAACGCGGTGATCCTCAATGGCGCGAAGATCGGCAAGCACTGCCTGATTGGCGCCAATACCCTGATCCCCGAAGGCAAGGAAATTCCCGATGGCTGCCTGGTGATGGGCTCGCCCGGCAAGGTGGTGCGCGAGCTGAGCGAACAGCAGAAGAAGATGCTGGAAGCCAGTGCCGCCCACTATGTGCATAACGCCGAGCGCTATGCCCGCGAGCTGCTGGCCGAGGAAGACTGATGAGCGATGAACGCCCCGTACGCTCGCCCTGCGTGGACATCTGCGCGCTGGACGAGCGCGATGTATGCCTGGGCTGCCAGCGCACCGCCCAGGAAATCGGCCGCTGGGGGCGTATGGACAACGCCGAGCGTCGCGCGGTACTGGCGCGCTGCGTGCAGCGCGCACGCGAAAGCGGCCAGTTGAATTGACAACAAGGGCGCCCGATGGCGCCCGCTCCATATATAGGAAACAGCGTGATGCCTCGTATTGGAACGCCCCTCTCGCCCACGGCGACCCGGGTCCTGTTGTGCGGTTCGGGTGAGCTGGGCAAGGAAGTCGTGATCGAACTGCAACGCCTGGGGGTCGAGGTCATTGCGGTGGATCGCTATGCGGATGCGCCGGCCATGCAGGTGGCGCATCGTAGCCACGTGATCAGCATGCTGGACGGCGCTGCGCTGCGTTCGGTGATCGAGCGCGAGCGACCCCATTACATCGTTCCCGAGATCGAGGCCATCGCCACCGCCACCCTGGTCGAGCTTGAGGCCGAGGGCTACACGGTGATCCCCACCGCGCGGGCGGCGCAACTGACCATGAACCGCGAGGGCATTCGCCGCCTGGCGGCCGAGGAGCTGGGCCTGCCCACCTCGCCGTATCACTTTGCCGATACGTTCGAGGCCTACGCGACGGCCGCCGAAGCCCTGGGCTACCCCTGCGTGGTCAAGCCGATCATGAGTTCGTCCGGCAAGGGGCAGAGCGTGCTGAAGAGCGCCGCCGACCTGCAGGCCGCCTGGGACTACGCCCAGGAAGGCGGCCGTGCCGGCAAGGGTCGGGTGATTGTCGAGGGCTTCATCGATTTCGACTACGAGATCACCCTGCTGACCGTGCGGCACGCCGCTGGCACGTCGTTCTGCGAGCCGGTCGGCCATCGCCAGGTGAAGGGTGACTATGTTGAGTCCTGGCAGCCGCAGGTCATGTCGCCAGTGGCGCGCGCCGAGTCGGAGCGCATCGCCCTGCGGGTCACCGAGGCGCTGGGCGGGCGCGGCCTGTTCGGGGTCGAGCTGTTCGTCAAGGGCGACCAGGTGTGGTTCAGCGAGGTGTCGCCGCGTCCCCACGACACCGGGCTGGTGACGCTGATTTCCCAGGATTTGTCGGAGTTTGCCCTGCACGCCCGGGCCATTCTCGGCCTGCCGATTCCGGTTATCCGCCAGTTCGGGCCCTCGGCCTCGGCGGTGCTGCTGGTCGAAGGCCATTCCCGGCAGACCGCCTTCGCCAATCTGGGCGCGGCGCTGGCAGAGCCGGACACCGCGCTGCGGCTGTTTGGCAAGCCGGAAGTTGCCGGGCAGCGGCGCATGGGCGTGGCACTGGCGCGTGACGAATCGATCGACCTGGCGCGCGCCAAGGCGACCCGCGCGGCCCAGACCATCCGCGTGGAGCTGTAGGGTCGATGCGCGGCCTGCTCTGGTGGATGGTCGCCGTACCGCTCTCGCCGGTGATGCTGCCGCTGGCCCTGCATGCGCTGCGCACTACGGTGCGATTGCCGGTCGCGAGAGGGCCGGAGGAAGGCGTTGCCGGTATCGAACGAACCGGCAGGCCGCTGCGTTTGCTGGTGCTGGGGGAATCCACGGCGGTGGGCGTCGGGGTCGATCAGTTGGAAGACGGTCTGGCCGCCCAGCTGGCCCGCTGCCTGTCGGAGCGGTTTGCACGGACGGTGCGATGGAAGACCTGTGGCGAAAGTGGCATTCGTCTGGCTGGAGCGCTGGAGCGCCTGCTGCCCGACGTGCGGGAGGAAGAGCCGGCTGACATCGTTCTGCTGGTGCTGGGCGTCAACGACACCATGGGCCTGTGCGGCAAGCGCCGCTGGCAGGAGGGTCTGGCACGCCTGATCGACGGTTGTGCGGATGAGGGGGCTCGCGTGGTGCTGGCGGGCGTGCCGCCCATCCAGCATTTTCGTGCCTTGCCCTGGTTGCTGCGTAATGTGTTTGGCTGGCGCGCTTCGCTGCTGGACCGCTGGGCGCGCCAGGTTGCCGAGCGTAAGCAGGCGCTTCATCTTCCCGTCCGCCTGCTTTTCGAACCTCGCTTTCTGGCGCGTGACGGTTATCACCCCTCATCGGCGGGATATCGGCACTGGGCGGAAGGTCTGGCCGATCAATACCTGGCGGCTCTGGACAGCCAGCAAGCCGAGGGTTCGCGCCCGGAAAACGAAAAGGCCGGCATTCAAGCCGGCCCTCGGGTGCGTCTGTAGCCCTTATACGTGCAGGATGAATTCCCGCACCAGCTTGCTGCCGAAATAGGCCAGCATCAGCAGCAGGAATCCGGCCAGGGTCCAGCGCACGGCGGTATGGCCGCGCCAGCCCAGGCGATGGCGGCCCCACAGCAGGATGCCGAACACCACCCAGGCGATGATCGAGAGCAGGGTCTTGTGGGCCAGGTGCTGGGCGAACAAGTCACCCAGGAACAGCCAGCCACTGAGCAGCGACAGGCTGAGCAGTACCCAGCCGGCCCAGATGAAGCCGATCAGCAGGCTTTCCATGGTCTGCAGCGGGGGAAAGCTGCGTACCGCCAGGCTGGACAGGCGCTTCTGCTTGAGTTGATGGTCCTGCAGCAGCAACAGCAGGGACTGGAACATGGCGATGGTCAGCAGTCCATAAGCCAGGATCGACAGCAGGATGTGGCTGAGGATGCCGGCATTCTCGTTGATGGTGGCGGCGGTTCCGCTGGGGGCGAAGGCGGCCAGCAGGACCGTCAGGAAGCCAAGCGGAAAGAGCAGCAGCAGGAGGTTCTGCACCGGCATGCGCTGGCTGGCCAGCAGGATCAGGGCGATCACCGCCGCGGAAATCAGGCTGGCGGCGCGGAAGAAGTCCAGGGTCAGCCCGGCCGGGCTGAACAGCTGGTTGACCAGGGTGTAGACATGGGCGATCAGGGCCAGCACCCCCAGCAGCGTCAACAGGGTGCGCGCGGGGTTGTTCCGCTGGCCGAGGCGCATGCCCTGGTAGGCAGTGGCGCCGGCGTAAAGACAGGCGGCGGCGAGGCTGGGCAGCAGAGGATGCATAGTCGATTCGAGGGTGATTCGCGAAGGCGCTGAGTGTGGCATAGACCATCGGGCGACGAAAGACTGCCAGCCGTGATGACCGTCAGCACTCTTGATATACTCCGCCGCCTGCCGCAACCGCCCTTTGAAGGACCGCGCATGTTCGAAAACCTTACCGACCGCCTCTCGCATACCCTGCGTACCGTCACTGGCAAGGCCAAGCTGACCGAGGACAACATCAAGGACACCCTGCGCGAGGTGCGCATGGCCCTGCTGGAGGCCGATGTTGCCCTGCCGGTGGTCAAGGATTTCGTCAATCGGGTCAAGGAGCGCGCGGTGGGCACCGAGGTGTCCAAGAGCCTGACGCCTGGCCAGGCCTTCGTGAAGATCGTGCGTGCCGAACTGGAAACGCTGATGGGGGCCGCCAACGAGGACCTGGCGCTCAACGCCGCGCCGCCGGCGGTGGTGTTGATGGCCGGTCTGCAGGGTGCGGGCAAGACCACCACGGTCGGCAAGCTGGCGCGCTTCCTCAAGGAGCGCAAGAAGAAATCGGTGATGGTGGTGTCGGCGGACGTCTACCGCCCTGCGGCCATCAAGCAGCTGGAAACCCTGGCCAATGATATTGGCGTGACCTTCTTCCCCTCCGATATCAGTCAGAAGCCGGTGGCCATCGCCGAGGCGGCGATCCGCGAGGCGAAGCTGAAGTTCATCGATGTGGTGCTGGTGGACACCGCCGGCCGCCTGCACGTCGATGCCGACATGATGGCCGAGATCCAGGCGCTGCATGCCGCCATCAAGCCGGTGGAAACCCTGTTCGTGGTCGACGCCATGACCGGTCAGGACGCGGCCAATACCGCCAAGGCCTTCGGTGATGCGCTGCCGCTCACCGGCGTGGTGCTCACCAAGGTGGACGGCGATGCCCGTGGCGGTGCCGCGCTGTCCGTGCGCCACATTACCGGCAAGCCGATCAAGTTCCTCGGCATGGGCGAGAAGAGCGATGCGCTCGAGCCGTTCCACCCGGACCGCGTCGCCTCGCGCATCCTCGGCATGGGTGACGTGCTCAGCCTGATCGAGCAGGCCGAGCAGACCATGGATCGCGAGAAGGCCGAGAAGCTCACCAAGAAGCTCAAGAAGGGCAAGGGCTTCGACCTGGAAGATTTCCGCGACCAGCTGCAGCAGATGAAGAACATGGGCGGCCTGGGCGGCCTGATGGACAAGCTGCCGTCCATGGGCGGCATCAACCTGGCGCAGATGGGTAACGCCCAGGGCGCGGCAGAGAAGCAGTTCAAACAGATGGAGGCGATCATCAACTCCATGACCCCGGCCGAGCGCCGGGATCCGGACATCATCAGCGGCTCGCGCAAGCGTCGCATTGCCCTGGGTTCCGGCACCCAGGTGCAGGATATCGGTCGCCTGATCAAGCAGCACAAGCAGATGCAGAAAATGATGAAGAAGTTCACCGCCAAGGGGGGCATGTCCAAGCTGATGCGTGGCATGGGCGGCATGTTCCCCGGCGGCGGAATGCCGAAGTTCTGATGATTCGCCTGGCGGATCATCGACCGGGCGCCAGCGCCCGCAACGGCCACAGGCCCTGGCGAGGCGTATCGCGCTTCGCCGGGGCTGCGGCCATTCCCGCAAAAGCCATTTGCAATCGCCGGGATATTCCTTAAAATACGCGGCCTTTCGGGCCATGCGCCCGCGTTGCATCTGGTTTTGCAGCACCGACTACAGGAACGAAGTTCACATGGTAACCATCCGTCTCGCCCGTGGCGGCGCCAAGAAGCGCCCCTTCTACCACCTGATCGTGACCAACAGCCGCAATCCTCGCGATGGCCGCTTCGTTGAGCGCATCGGCTTCTTCAACCCGGTTGCCGCCGGCGCTGAAGTCAAGCTGTCCGTCAACCAGGAACGCGCCAACTACTGGCTGTCCCAGGGTGCCCAGCCGTCCGAGCGCGTTGCTCAGCTGCTGAAGGAAGCTGCTCAGGCTGCCGCCTAAGCGCAACCGCTATGAATACGACGCCGGCCCCGGCCGAAGACCTGATCGTCATCGGCAAGATCGTTTCGGTGCATGGTGTGCGAGGTGAGGTGAAGGTCTATTCCTTTACCGATCCGATCGACAACCTGCTGGACTACCGCCACTGGACGCTTCGGCGAGGGGGTGAGGTGCGGCAGGCAGAGCTGGTGACGGGCCGCCTGCATGGCAAGGTCCTGGTGGCCAAGCTGAAAGGGCTGGATGATCGCGAAGAGGCACGCTTGCTCGCCGAATTCGAGATCTGCATCCCGCGCAGCCAGCTGCCACAGCTGACCGACGGCGAGTACTACTGGTACCAGCTCGAAGGTCTGAAGGTGATCAATCAGGACGGGCAACTGCTCGGCAAGATCGACCACCTGCTGGAAACCGGTTCGAATGATGTGATGGTGGTCAAGCCCTGTGCGGGCAGCCTGGATGATCGCGAACGCCTGTTGCCCTACACGGAGCAGTGCGTACTCGAGATCGACATGGCCGCCGGCGAAATGCAGGTGGACTGGGACGCGGACTTCTGACCATGCGGGTCGATGTCATCACGCTGTTCCCGGAAATGTTTGCCGCCATCAGTGAGTACGGCATTACCAGTCGTGCGGTCCGGCAGGGGTTGTTGAACCTCAATTGCTGGAATCCGCGGACCTACACCGAGGATCGTCACCAGACCGTGGATGACCGACCCTTCGGCGGCGGTCCTGGCATGGTGATGAAGATTCAACCCCTGGAACGGGCGCTGTCCGCAGCGCGTGAAGCCGCCGGGGATCGGGCGAAGGTGATCTACCTCTCGCCGCAGGGTCGCCCGCTCAAGCAGGCAGCCGTGCGCGAGCTGGCGAACGAAGAGTCTCTGATTCTCATCGCCGGGCGCTACGAAGGCATCGACGAACGCTTCATTGAGGCGCATGTCGATGAGGAATGGTCGATTGGCGACTATGTACTGTCCGGTGGCGAGCTGCCGGCGATGGTGCTGATCGATGCAGTGACGCGGTTGCTGCCGGGGGCCCTGGGCCACGCAGATTCCGCCGAGGAGGACTCGTTCACCGACGGCCTGCTCGACTGCCCGCATTACACGCGACCGGAGGTATATGCGGACCAACGTGTTCCGGAGGTGCTGCTCAGCGGCAACCACGAACACATCCGGCGCTGGCGCTTGCAGCAAGCCCTCGGGCGAACCTGGGAACGCCGTGCCGATCTTCTGGATTGCCGCTCGCTTTCTGGAGAAGAGAAAAAGCTGCTGGACGAGTACATACGCCAGCGGAACGATAGATAACGTATCGATGGCAAACCGAGACGGTTTGTCTTAGGAGCACAGCATGACCAACAAGATCATTCAGCAGATCGAAGCTGAACAGATGAACAAAGAGATCCCGGCGTTCGCCCCTGGCGACACCGTGATCGTGCAAGTGAAGGTGAAGGAAGGCGACCGTTCCCGCCTGCAGGCCTACGAAGGCGTGGTGATCGGCAAGCGTAACCGCGGCCTGAACAGCGCCTTCACCGTGCGCAAGATCTCCAACGGCGTGGGTGTCGAGCGTACCTTCCAGACCTACTCCCCGATCGTTGACAGCATCACTGTCAAGCGTCGCGGTGACGTGCGCAAGGCCAAGCTGTACTACCTGCGCGACCTGTCCGGCAAGGCAGCGCGCATCAAGGAAAAGCTGGTCTAACCGACCCGCCTTTTCACAAAAAAGCAGCCTACGGGCTGCTTTTTTCATTTGGGCGTCATGCCCACCCTTACGTGCAAGATAGAGCAAGCAGTCATGAGCACCCGCGAAGAAGAAATCCAGCGCCGTATCGAGCTGTCGACCACCTGCATCAGCAAGGCGGTGTTCCCGCCGACCACCAACCACCACGGCACCCTGTTCGGCGGCACGGCGCTGGCCTGGCTGGATGAGGTGTCGTTCATTACCGCCACGCGCTTCTGCCGCAAGCCGCTGGTGACGGTTTCCTCCGATCGCATCGACTTCAAGCATCCGATTCCGGCCGGTTCGATCGTCGAGCTGGTAGGGCGCATCATCAAGGTGGGCAACACCAGCCTGAAGGTGCAGGTGGATATCTACGTGGAAAGCATGTACGCAGATGGGCGCGAACACGCCATCACAGGCGTGTTCAGCTTCGTGGCGGTGGGTGACGACAATCGACCGGTGCCGGTGCTGCCGGTCGAGAGAGCCTGATAGCGTGGGAGCGAATTCATTCGCGTACCTTTCGCCGCCTCGGGTATGAATTCGCTCCCACAGGGCTGATCAGCCTTCCTGTTCGGCCTTGAGGCTCTCGTAGGCTGGCGCGGCGTAGATGCCCACCTCCACAGCCAGGTCCAGGACGCGCCGCAGGTCGCTGGCATACACCAGCACGGCCTGCAGCTCGTCATCCAGCGGCTCGCTGAAGTCGACCAGGACGTAGCCGCCCTTTTCCGGATACAGCGCGCCGAGCTGCACCTGGATGCGCTTGAGTGCTGTCAGGGCGTCGGCCTTGGCCAACTGCTTGGCCTGCAGCACGAACGTCACCTCTGGGCCAAAGGAATCGCGGATCTGCTGGAACAGTTCCTGATAAGTGTCGGCCTGGAACAGCACGGTGTCCGGCAGGCTGCCAGCCACCACCCACTCGCCCAGCGGGATGGGGAAGCTCTCGTCGTAATTGATGTCCGGGTTGGCGGCCAGGAACCCCTCGGGGTCGGCATAGGCCTGCGCGGCCTCGTCGGCAATGCGCAGCACGTCCTCTTCGGCGAGGCAGCCGGAAGCGATCAGGCGGATCAGCTCGGCAAGCGAATCTTTCATGGCGGTTATCGGCATGTGAAAAAAGGGCGGCAAGGATAAACCCAAAGCCGTGTTCAGTCCCGCTTCGTGGCGACGAAGCGCGTCGGCGCGCTGCCGTCCGCGTTGAGCTGCAGCACTTCCCGGGGGCGGCCCCGATCATCAAGCAGTACCTGCCCGATGCCCGCACCGTTCCACAGGCGCTCGCCGCGCTGGCTGCGGCTCGGAATGCGCGGGGTGATCGCCAGGTGGCGCCGCTTGGTGAGCAGGTTGAGCGGTGAGCGAGGCGCGTAGAGCCAGCGGTTCAGGCGGTCGAACCAGTCGAGCAGGCGGCGCGGGAATTCGTTCTTGATGCCGCTACTGGTGATCTGCCAGATCCGTGGTCCGCGTGCACGGCGCACCGCCACGTCGTACATGAACGAGTAGTGCACATCGCCGGAAAGGATCACGTAGTTGCCCGGGGTGCGGGAGTGGCAAAAGATGTTGAGCAGGGTATGCGAGGCGCCGGGGTGGGCCATCCAGTTCTCGGCATCCACCAGCAGTGGGTGGCCGAACCAGGTGAAGATGCGCTGGATCACCTCGATGAGCTTCACGCCGAACACCGGGGTGGCCGAGACGATCACCGCGCTACGGTGATCCAGCAACTGTTGCTGGAAGTCGCTCAGGGCTTCCCAGTCCATCAGGCCCGATGGTCGGCTTGGGTGACGCTCGCTGCGCCAGCGCTGGGTACGGGTATCGAGCACGATCAGCGCCGGCTCGCCCGGCACGACATAGCCCCAGCGATTGAAATGGAACAGCGCGGTCAGGTAGTCATCATGGGCCTTGCCGGGCAGCTTGCCCTGGGGATCCACACTGGCCAGCAGGCGGGCCGCGCCTTCCAATGGTTCGGCGCAGGCGTCCGGGTCGTTGCCCCAGCCCTGCCCGAGCAGGTAGCCGAGCAGGGCGTTGCCGATGATGCGGCGCGAGAAGGGGTGGCCATAGGCACTGGTTTCCCAGCTGGCCGACAGGTTCCAGTCATCGGAGACGTCATGGTCGTCGAAGATCATCAGGGTCGGCAGGTGCGCCAGGGTGCGCGCGATCTGTGGCAAGCCGTCGATGAAGTGACCCAGTCGTCCGCGCTCCTGCTCGTAACGCGTGGCGTCCGCCGGCGCCAGGGCGGGTGCCTGCAGGTCGATCAGAGACCATGGAGTCGGTGACCAGACCAGCAGGTACATGGCCAGCATCTCGGCGAGGCTGATCAGGTGGTTGTGCGCATTGGCGCTGGTGAAGATGGGCTTCTCCACACCGCCAAAGAACCGCTCGCGCAGCGGTTCGTTGCGGCGAAAGGCCGGCAGCAGCGCTTCGCGCCGGTAGAAGGTATCCGGGTGGCGGTACAACTGGTCGGTATCGCTGACCACCGCGCCGTCCAGGTATTCGCCGAACAGGCCCAGGCGCTCGATCAGCCGATGGATGGCCGCCAGGGTCGGTCCGGCCACGTCATCGGCATAGACCTGGTCGCCGCTCATCAGCAGCAGGCTGGGGCGGGCTTGTGGTTCCGTGGTCCGGGCCAGCAGGGCGTCGACCTGCAGCAGGCCGTCCGGGCAGGCGGAATGCGGTTTGCGGCATGAGCCGTGCAGGAGATTGTCCAGTCGCTCGCGCAGGACGAAATTCGGACGCTCTTCTCCGGGATAGAGCAGATGCGGCGCCCATTGGGCGATGCCCTGGCCGTCGACGGTCAGGTCGTAGCGAATCAGGCGGTCCGGCGGCAGGGGCTCGGGCAGCGCGATGTCCAGCAGGTGCAGCACCGCGTGTTGGCCGAAGCGCAGGCGGCGGCAGCTCTGGCTCAGGGGAAGCGTGCGCACTGTGTCGCCGGCGTCGAGGTGCAGGGTCAGGTTCAGCTCCCGGCTGCCGACCAGCCAGATCAGCAGGCGATCGGGCGTGCAGCGTCGCAGCACGGGGCCGGCGAGGACGGAGGGAAGAGGGGGCGCTAGGGTGTCGGACATCGTTCGATTACAGCGGAGTGCAGCAGGCGCTGCAGGAAACAGGGTGCAGGGCGCCTTGGATAGCCGGCTGCGCATGATGCGCGGGATGAATCGGGCAGGGAAGTCTGGCGGTAAGGTTTGAAATTTTCGGGCACAATATCGTCACATTTATTACATGAACACCAGCCAAGAGGACCGACAGTGCATAACGTCGTGATCAGCGGTACCGGCTTGTATACCCCGTCCCAGAGCATCAGCAACGATGAGCTGGTGGCTGCCTTCAATGCCTACGTCCAGCAGTTCAATGCCGAGAACGCCGACGCCATCGCGCGTGGCGATGTCCAGCCGCTGAGCGAGTCCAGCGCCGCTTTCATCGAGAAGGCCTCGGGCATCAAGAGCCGGTACGTGACCGACAAGGCCGGGATTCTCGATCCGCAGCGCATGACCCCGCGCATCCCGGAGCGCTCCGACGACGAGTGGAGCATTCTCTGCGAGATGTCGGTGGCTGCGGCCCGCGAGGCGCTGGCGCGTGCCGGTCGCACCGCCGCCGACATCGACGCGGTGATCGTCGCCTGTTCCAACCTGCAGCGTCCGTATCCGGCCATTGCCATCGAGGTTCAAGCCGCGCTGGGCATCCAGGGTTTCGGTTATGACATGAACGTGGCCTGTTCCTCCGCCACCTTCGGTCTGCAGGCCGCGGCCAACGCCGTGCAGCTCGGCCAGGCCCGGGCCGTGCTGATGGTCAACCCGGAAATCTGCACCGGTCACCTGAACTTCCGCGACCGCGACAGCCACTTCATCTTCGGCGATGCCGCCACGGCGGTGATTGTCGAGCGCGCCGACCAAGCCGCCTCGCCGCACCAGTGGGAGATCGTCGGGACCAAGTTGGTCACCCAGTTCTCCAACAACATCCGCAACAACTTCGGCTTCCTGAACCGCTGCGCCGAGGAAGGCGTCGGGGCGCGCGACAAGCTGTTCGTCCAGGAAGGGCGCAAGGTGTTCAAGGAAGTCTGCCCGATGGTGGCGGAGCTGATCGCAGCGCACCTGCAGGACGTCGGCGTACCGGTGACCGAGGTGAAGCGCTTCTGGCTGCACCAGGCCAACCTGAACATGAACCAGCTGATTGCCCGTCGACTGCTGGGGCGCGACGCCGAAGCCCATGAGGCGCCGGTGATCCTGGACACCTATGCCAACACCAGTTCGGCAGGTTCGGTGATCGCCTTCCACAAGCACCAGGACGATCTGCCTGCCGGCTCGGTGGGTGTGCTGAGCTCCTTCGGCGCTGGCTATTCCATTGGCAGCGTGGTGCTGCGCAAGCGCTGATACATCCCTGCTGGAAAGCATCGGGGCTGAAGCCCCTCCTGCGGACATGCGGATCACCGCTTTGGCAGGAGGGGCTTCAGCCCCGAGCTTTTTTGGGCGCCAGCTTTCGAAGGCGGAACATGGGTTTTGCCTGACGCAACGGCGATGCCTCGGTTGGCGGCCAGAAAAGCGCTGGCCGACGGAACTTTTTTGGTTTTTCTCCGTCGCCACCCCGCAAGTTGGACGGCTTCTTGCTATCACTCCTGCGCGTTTGTGATGCGCGTCAAAAAATTGTTTCAGCGAGTGGGAGAAGCGGGTGGATCGCACGCGGTTGACGAACTTGCGCGGCAACCTGGCCAGTCTGAGCCGGGGCAATCTGGGCGTGCCGCTGCTGGTGCTGGTGTTGCTGGGCATGATGACCCTGCCGATGCCGCCTTTCCTGCTCGACGTGTTCTTCACGTTCAACATCGCCCTGTCCATCGTCGTCCTGCTGGTCAGCGTCTATGCGCTGCGGCCGCTCGACTTCGCCGTGTTCCCGACCATCCTGCTGGTTTCCACGCTGCTGCGGCTGTCGCTGAACGTTGCCTCCACCCGCGTGGTGCTGCTGCATGGCCAGGAGGGTGAAGGCGCGGCCGGCAAGGTGATCCAGGCGTTCGGCGATGTGGTGGTCGGTGGCAACTACGTGGTCGGTGCGGTGGTGTTCGCCATCCTGGTGATCATCAACTTCGTGGTGATCACCAAGGGCGCTGGGCGCATCTCCGAAGTGAGCGCGCGCTTCACCCTGGATGCCCTGCCCGGCAAGCAGATGGCGATCGACGCCGACCTCAATGCTGGCCTGATCGATCAGGCCGAGGCCAAGAAGCGCCGCGCCGAGGTGGCGCAGGAAGCCGATTTCTACGGCTCCATGGACGGCGCCAGCAAATTCGTGCGTGGTGACGCCGTCGCCGGCCTGCTGATCATGTTCGTCACCCTGCTCGGCGGCATGGCCATCGGTACCCTGCAGTACGACCTCTCGGCGGGCGAGGCGGCGCGCATCTATTCCCTGCTGACCATCGGCGACGGCCTGGTGGCGCAGATTCCCTCGCTGCTGCTGTCCACCGCGGCGGCCATCATGGTGACCCGCGTGTCCACGTCCGAGGACATGGGCCAGCAGGTCAATCGGCAGATGTTCTCCTCGCCCAAGGCCCTGGCGGTGGCGGCTGGCCTGCTGATCGTCATCGGCCTGGTGCCGGGCATGCCGCACACGCCCTTTGTCGGCCTGGGCCTAGTGGCGGCCGGCCTTGCCTGGCTGATCTGGCGCAAGGCGAACGGCAAGGCGCGCGCCGAGGCCGATGCGGCGCCGGCGCTGCCCGCCGACCAGTTGCCGGCCCTGCAGGAGCCGGAAAGCAAGGAACTCGGCTGGGAAGACGTCAATCCGGTCGATCTGGTGGGCCTGGAGGTCGGCTACCGGCTGATCCCGCTGGTGGACCGCAACCAGGGCGGCCAGTTGTTGGCGCGCATCAAGGGCGTACGCAAGAAGCTCTCCCAGGACCTGGGTTTCCTGATTCCGCCGGTACACATCCGCGACAACCTCGATCTGCTGCCCAACGCCTACCGCCTGACCCTGATGGGTGTCAGTGTGGCGGAGGCCGAGCTGTACCCGGATCGCGAGATGGCCATCAATCCGGGTCAGGTGTTCGGCACCCTGAACGGCATCGCCGGCCGCGATCCGGCGTTCGGCCTGGAGGCGGTGTGGATCGAGGGCTCGGCCCGCGAGCAGGCGCAGACCCTGGGCTACACGGTGGTGGACGCCAGTACCGTGGTCGCCACGCACCTCAACCAGGTGCTCTACAAGCACGCCCACGAACTGATCGGTCACGAAGAGGTCCAGCAGCTGCTGCAGGTGCTGGCCAAGAGCTCGCCCAAGCTGGCCGAGGAACTGGTGCCGGGCATGGTCTCGCTGTCCACCTTGCTCAAGGTGCTGCAGGCGCTGCTGCAAGAGCAGGTCTCGGTGCGGGACATCCGCAGCATCGCCGAGGCCATCGCCAGTGTGCCGGGCAAGAGTCAAGATCCCGGCGCGCTGGTGGCAGTGGTCCGCGTGGCGCTGAGCCGCGCCATCGTGCAGGGCATTGTGGGGCTAGAGCCGGAGCTTCCGGTGATCACGCTGGACCCGCGGCTGGAACAAATATTGCTTGGCAGCGTTCAGAAGGCCGGCCAGGGCGCCGATGAAGGTTTCCTCCTCGAACCCGGCATGGCGGAGAAGCTGCAGCGCTCCCTGGTGGAGACCGCGCAGCGTCAGGAAGCCCTCGGCAAGCCGGTGGTACTGCTGGTTGCCGGGCCGATCCGCGCCATGCTCTCCCGCTTTGCACGTCTGGCTGTACCCAGCCTGCATGTGCTGTCCTACCAGGAAGTGCCGGACAACAAGCAGGTCACCATCGTCGCCACCGTAGGCCAGAACTAACCGAGGTATTCCGACCATGCAGGTCAAACGCTTCTTCGCCGCCGACATGCGCCAGGCCATGAAGCTGGTGCGTGACGAACTGGGCGCCGATGCCGCGATCATCGGCAATCGTCGTCTGGCCGGTGGTGTCGAGCTGGTCGCGGCGCTGAACTATCAACTGCCCAATGAACTGGTGCGCGAGCCCAACCTGCAGCTGGAAGCCGAGCTGCGCAAGACCCAGGAAATGATTGCCTCCGCCCAGGTGGAGATGGCCATCCGCAGCGAAAGCGAGCAGACCCAGCCGGCACCGGTCGCGCCGGTCGCCCCGCCGGCGCCGCGTCGTGATCCGGAGAGCACCGAAGGCATGCTGGATGCGGTGCGCAGTGAGCTGACCGGTCTGCGCGAGCTGATCGAGATGCAGCTGGGCACCATGGTCTGGGGCAACATCCAGGAAAATCGGCCGCTGATCGCCAACCTCTGGCGGCGCATGCAGCGCATCGGCCTGCCGGTGGATGTGTCCAAGAAGCTGATGGATGAGGTCAGTGACGAGACAGACTCGCGTCGTGCCTGGCGCATCGTGCTTGCCCATCTGGCGCGCAGCCTGATCGTGCCCGAGCGCGAGCCGCTGGAAGAGGGCGGCGTGATTGCCCTGGTCGGCCCGGCCGGCATGGGCAAGACCACCACGCTGGCCAAGATGGCGGCGCGCTACGTGCTCAAGCACGGCGCCAAGAATATCGCCCTGGTGAGCATGGACGGCTACCGCATCGGCGCCCAGGAACAGCTCAAGACCCTTGGCAAGATTCTCAACGTGCCGGTCACCCAGGTGGAGCCCGGCGAATCGTTGATCGAGGCCCTGGAGCCGCTGAGGAAGAAGCGTCTGGTGCTGATCGACACCGCCGGCCTACCGACCGCCGATCCGGCCCTGCGCCAGCAGCTCGACGCGCTGGCCGCCGCTGATCTGAACGCCCGCAATTATCTGGTGCTGGCGGCCACCAGCCAGGAACAGGTGTTGCGTGCCACCTATCAGAGTTACAAGCGCTGCGGCCTGGCTGGCTGCGTGATCACCAAGCTTGACGAAGCACTGAGCCTGGGCGAGATCCTCGGCGTGCTGGTCAGCGAGAAGCTGCCCCTGGCCTACCTGGCCGACGGGCCGCGCATTCCCGACGATCTGCATACGCCGCGCAGCCACCAGCTGGTGAGCCGTGCCGTGCGCATGCAGATGTCCGAAGATCCCAGCGAGGATCTGATGGCCGACATGTTCGCCGGCCTATACAACAACACCACGACGCGTCGCGTCGGATAAGAATCAGGGGAAGCGGCTGGCTAGCCAGACCCTTCGCGCCGCGGCGCGAACAAGGACAGCAGGCCAGACTGGCGAATCAGTGGAGAGAACATGGGTAGCTTGCACCCCGTACAGGTGATCGCCGTGACCGGCGGCAAGGGTGGTGTTGGGAAGACCAGCGTCTCGGTCAACCTGGCGCTGGCCCTGGCCGACCTCGGCCGCCGGGTGATGCTGCTGGACGCCGACCTTGGCCTGGCCAACGTCGACGTGATGCTGGGCCTGACGCCCAAGCGCAACCTGGCCGACGTGATCGAGGGCGAGTGCGAACTGCGCGACGTCATCCTGCAGGGGCCCGGCGGTATCCGCATCGTGCCGGCCTCCTCGGGCGCGGCCAACATGGTGCGCCTGACCAGTCAGCAACATGCCGGGCTGATCCAGGCGTTCAGCGACATCAGCGACAGCATTGACGTACTGATCATCGACACCGCCGCCGGTATCGGCGACGGCGTGATCAGCTTCGTGCGTGCGGCCCAGGAAGTATTGCTGGTGGTCACCGACGAGCCCACCTCGATCACCGACGCCTATGCCCTGGTGAAACTGCTCAACCGCGACTACGGCCTGAGCCGCTTCCGCGTGCTGGCCAACATGACGCACACCCCCGAGGAAGGCCGCAACCTCTACGCCAAGCTGACCAAGGTCACCGAGCGCTTCCTCGACGTGGCGCTGCAATACGTGGGGGCGATTCCCGCCGACGAGCTGGTGCGCAAATCCGTGCAGAAACAGCGCGCCGTGTACGAGGCCTACCCGCGTTCCAAGTGTGCGCAGGCCTACCGCGCGGTCGCCCAGAAGGTGGACAGCTGGCCGTTGCCGGCCAATCCGCGCGGCCACCTGGAGTTTTTCGTCGAGCGTCTGGTGAACAGGCCCACAACAGGTTCTTCCGCATGAGCTCACCCGTTCACATGTACAGCCATGCCCAGTCCCGTGACTCCCAGTACCAGCTGATCGAGCGTTACGCGCCGCTGGTCAAGCGGATCGCCTACCACCTGCTCGGCCGCCTGCCGGCCAGCGTGCAGGTCGAGGATCTGATGCAGGCCGGCATGATCGGTCTGCTGGAGGCGGCGAAGAAATACGATTCGGGCAAGGGTGCCAGTTTCGAGACGTATGCCGGCATCCGCATCCGTGGCGCCATGCTCGACGAGGTGCGCAAGGGTGACTGGGCGCCGCGTTCGGTGCATCGCAACAGCCGCATGGTCAGCGACGCCATCCGCGTGGTGGAGGCCAGAACCGGCCGCGACGCTAAAGATCACGAGGTTGCTGCCGAACTCCAGTTAAGTCTCGAAGAGTATTACGCGATCCTCAACGACACCCTGGGGAGTCGCCTGTTCAGTTTCGATGACCTGTTGCAGGAGGGCGAGGGCGGCGGTGCGCTGGAAGATATCGAGCACTCCCACCCGAGCCCTTCGCGCGAGCACGAGGACCAGCGCTTCCAGAATGCGCTGAGCGAAGCGATCGCCAACCTTCCGGAGCGCGAGCGCCTGGTGCTGTCGCTGTATTACGACGAAGAACTGAATCTCAAGGAAATCGGTGAGGTACTGGGGGTCAGCGAATCCCGCGTCAGCCAGTTGCACAGCCAGTGCGCCGCCCGTTTGCGGGCCCGGCTGGGCGAATGGCGGGCTCGCTGACAGGGCTTGCCGGTTTTCTGAAGAAGGGGACGCAGTCGGGATGACCCGGCTGCGTTTTTGGACTGTATGGAGGTCGACCGTTGGACAAAAACATGAAGATTCTCATCGTGGACGATTTCTCGACGATGAGGCGGATCATCAAGAACCTGCTCCGTGACCTGGGCTTCACCAACACCACCGAAGCTGACGACGGCCTCACCGCCCTGCCGATGCTGCAGAGCGGCAACTTCGACTTCCTGGTGACTGACTGGAACATGCCGGGCATGAATGGCATCGACCTGCTGCGCGCGGTGCGTGCCGATGAGCGCCTGAAGCACCTGCCGGTGCTGATGGTGACCGCTGAAGCCAAGCGCGACCAGATCATCGAGGCAGCCCAGGCCGGTGTGAACGGCTATGTGGTCAAACCGTTCACCGCCCAGGGACTGAAGGACAAGATCGAGAAGATCTTCGAACGCGTCAGCGGCTGAACAGCGCCTTGGGGGCATGATGGAGCAGCACACAGATCCAAGGGGCGAGCTCGAAGCGAGCCTGATGGACAATGCACGGGAGCTGATTCGCAGCCTTGAGCAACGCGACTTCGGCGATGCCGTGCAGATCATCAACGAGCTGAACAAGGTGCGTGACCGTGGCCTATACCAGGCCGTGGGGCGGCTGACGCGCAAGTTGCACACCGCGATCGTCAGCTTCCATATCGACCCGAATTTCCCCGAGTCGCGGGAGATGTCGGAGATCGCCGATGCCACCGAGCGCCTGAACTACGTCGTGTCGATGACCGAGCGCGCGGCCAATCGCACCATGGACCTGGTCGAGGCCACCGCGCCGGTGATCAGTCGGCTGAACGACGACGCCCGCGAGTTGCGTACCGATTGGCAGCGCTTCATGCGTCGCGAGATGGATGCCGAAGGCTTTCGCCAGCTGGTCAAGCGGGTCGAGCAGTTCTTTGTCCGCAGCGAACGCGAAAGCGAGAAGGTCGGCGCGCAGCTGAACGAGATCATGCTGGCGCAGGACTATCAGGACCTCACCGGCCAGGTCATCAAGCGGGTCACCAATCTGGTCACCGAGGTCGAGCGCGATCTGGTCGAACTGATGCTGATGGCCAGCCAGGTGGACAACTTCGCGGGCATCCAGCACGACCATGCCCAGCTGCGGGCGGAGCTCGATCAACAGAAACAACCCTCGCAGGGTGAAGGTCCGCAGATCCATGCCGATAAACGGGAAGATGTCGTCAGCAATCAGGACGACGTGGACGATCTGCTTTCCAGTCTAGGGTTTTAAGGGGCACGTAATGGGCGTCGATGCCGATGATGAGATCCTTCAGGATTTCCTGGTAGAAGCCGGCGAGATTCTCGAACAGTTGTCCGAACAGCTGGTGGAGTTGGAGAGCCGTCCGGATGACATGGATCTGCTCAACGCGATCTTCCGCGGCTTTCACACCGTCAAGGGCGGCGCGGGCTTCCTGCAGCTGAACGAGCTGGTGGAATGCTGCCACAGCTCGGAAAACGTCTTCGACATGCTGCGCAAGGGCGTGCGCCTGGTCGACGCCGAGCTGATGGACGTGGTGCTGCAGGGCCTGGACGCCATCAACGGCATGTTCGCCCAGGTGCGTGAAGGCAGCGAGCTCACCCCGGCCAGCCCGGAGCTGCTCGAAGCGCTGCACCGCCTGGCCGATCCGGCTGCCGCGCCCGCCGCGCCCGTTGCACCGACCCCGGTGCCTGCCGCGCCCGCACCCGGTCCCGTGGCGACGGAAAAGGAACAGGACCTGACCGACGCCGAGTTCGAAAGCCTGCTGGACGCCATTGGCGGCCCCGAAACCGCGGCTGACGGCGGCGAGTCCGCTGGCGACGAGATCACCGACGCCGAGTTCGAGAACCTCCTCGACCAACTGCACGGCAAGGGCCAGTTCAAGCCCGAGACGTTGCCGGCCAGCGATGCCGCCGCCGGTGACAGCATCACCGAATCCGAATTCGAGAACCTGCTCGACCAGCTGCATGGCAAGGGTCAGTTCAAGCCTGACGTTCTGGCAGGCCAGGAGCAGACGCCAGCAGCCGGTAAGACGGCCGCTGGCGACGACATCACCGACGACGAGTTCGAGGCGCTGCTCGACCAGCTGCACGGCAAGGGCCAGTTCAAGCCCGAGCAGGTTGCCAGCGAGCCGCCCAAGGCCGCCGCGCCGGCGCCTCAGTCGGCGGCGGTCAAGGCACCCGCCGCCGCACCCTCGGAAAGCGCGCCGGCCGCCAGGCCTGCCGCTGCGGCGCCGGCCAAGGCACCCGCGGCCATCGAGTCGGAAACCACCGTGCGCGTGGATACCGCGCGGCTGGACGAAATCATGAACATGGTCGGCGAACTGGTGCTGGTGCGTAACCGCCTGGTGCGCCTGGGCTTGAACAGCGGTGACGAGGAACTGGCCAAGGCCGTTTCCAGCCTCGATGTGGTCACGGGCGACCTGCAGACCTCGGTCATGAAGACCCGCATGCAGCCGATCAAGAAGGTGTTCGGCCGCTTCCCGCGCCAGGTCCGCGACCTGTCACGCCAGCTCAAGAAGGAAATCAACCTGGAGCTGGTGGGTGAGGAGACCGACCTCGACAAGAACCTGGTCGAGGCGTTGGCCGACCCGCTGGTCCACCTGGTGCGCAACGCGGTGGACCACGGCATCGAGATGCCCGAGGAGCGCCTGGCCGCCGGCAAGCCGCGCACCGGCAAGGTGGTGCTGTCCGCCGAGCAGGAAGGCGACCACATCCTGTTGCTGATCACCGACGACGGCAAGGGCATGGATGCCAACATCCTGCGCGCCAAGGCGGTGGAAAAGGGCATGCTCGACAAGGACGCCGCCGATCGCCTGAGCGATACCGAGTGCTACAACCTGATCTTCGCGCCGGGCTTCTCCACCAAGAAGGAAATTTCCGACGTGTCCGGCCGCGGGGTGGGCATGGACGTGGTGAAGACGCGCATCGCCCAGCTCAACGGCACGGTGTTCGTCGATTCCACGCCCGGCAAGGGCTCGCGCATCGTCATCAAGGTGCCGCTGACCCTGGCGATCATGCCGACGCTGATGGTCATGCTCGACGACCAGGCGTTCGCCTTCCCGCTGGTCAACGTCAAGGAAATCTTCCACCTGGATCTGTCGCACACCAACGTGGTGGACGGCCAGGAGGTGATCATCGTCCGCGACAAGGCGCTGCCGCTGTTCTACCTCAAGCAGTGGCTGGTGCCTGGCTGCCGCGACGCGGTGCAGACAGAGGGGCATGTGGTGATCATCGCCATTGGCAACCAGCAGATCGGCTTCGTCGTCGACCAGTTGGTGGGCCAGGAAGAAGTGGTCATCAAGCCCTTGGGCAAGATGCTGCAAGGCACGCCGGGACTGGCGGGCGCCAGCATCACCAGCGACGGCAGCATCGCGCTGATTCTCGATGTGCCCAGCATGCTCAAACACTACGCGCGACGCGGCTGATGCCGAACCGGCCCCGCTGGGGCCGGTTCGTTTAGGAGTAGTTATGGCAATTAAAGTCCTGGTGGTGGACGACTCGGGATTCTTTCGGCGCAGGCTGACGGAAATCCTGGGCTCCAACCCCCAGATCGAGGTGGTGGGCACGGCCAACAATGGCCAGGAGGCGATCGACAAGACGCTGGCCCTCAAGCCCGATGTCATCACCATGGATTACGAAATGCCGTTGATGAACGGCATCACCGCCGTGCGCGAGATCATGCGCCGCTGTCCGACCCCGGTGCTGATGTTCTCCTCGCTGACCCACGAGGGCGCCCGGGTCACCCTGGATGCGCTGGACGCCGGCGCAGTGGATTACCTGCCGAAGAATTTCGAGGACATCTCGCGCAACATCGAGAAGGTCAAGGCGCTGCTCTGCGAGAAGGTGCTGACCATCGCACGCAGCAGTCGGCGCGGGCCGGCGGTGTCGTCTGCGGCGGCTGTGGCGCCTGCCACCCCCGCGCGTCGACCGCTGCGCGGCGCA
>NZ_JBOY01000064.1:0-10813 GCF_000647775.1 Pseudomonas sp. RL
CGATATCACCTGCGACCCGCGAAGGTAGCTTCGGCTTGCGGCGGCGCGCGTCCCTCGGAGTGTCTGCATGGAACGCCATGACGGGGCCGCAGGAAGCGCGCCATTGATATTCCGCGAGCGTCTCGTCCTGCTGCTGGAACAGGGCAGGCGGGTGCCGCTGACCCTGATGCTGGCACCGCCCGGCGCCGGCAAGACCACCGCGCTGCGGCAGTGGCTCGAGGGCCCGGGCGACGTGCGCAAGATCTACCACCCCGTTCCCCGGCGCGACGACGAGCCACGGCGCTTCTTCCGCGGCCTGCTCGAAGCGCTGGAGCGACAGGTCGAGGGCTTGGCCGTTGGCGGAATGATCGGGCGCGTACTGCGCTTGGCGCCGGCCGCACTGGGGGAGTGGCTGGCGGTGCGCCTGGCGCGTAGTCCCGAGCCCCTGTGTCTGATCCTCGACGACTTTCAGCACATCGGCGACGCTGACGTCCTGGCCGGACTGGCGGCCTTGCTGGAGCGTCTGCCCAGCCACGTGCGGGTGCTGATCGCCAGCCAGGTGCGGCCGGATCTGCCCCTGGTGCGCCTGCAGGTGACCAACCGCGTGCAGCTTGTCGACGCCGCCGACCTGGGCTTCTCGGCAGAGGAGGTGTGCGAGCTGCATGAGCGGCTGGGCGGCAGCCGGCTGGACGAGCAGGCGCTCGCCAGCCTGCTGGCAATCACCGAGGGCTGGGCCACCGGCGTCGCGTTGGCATTACGCCTGCGTGCCCTGCAGGGCGATGCTGTGCCGGCGCGCTTCGATGGCAGCCATGCGGGCATCGCCGCGTTCTTCGACCAGGAAGTGCTGCGCGGCCTCCCGGACAGCTGTCGCCAGTTGTTGATCACCTCGGCGGTGTTCGAGCGTTTCGACGGCCCCGCCTGCGATGCCGTGCTGGGCTCCCAGGGTGCCGCCCGGCAGCTGGAACGCCTGGCGGTACGTCAGCTGTTCCTGCTGCCGCTGCCCGAGCCCGGCTGGTACCGCCATCACGCGCTGCTGCGCGATTTTCTCGCCGGCCGCCTGGCCATCGAACAGCCTGAACGGGTCGGCGACCTGCATGGCCGCGCCGCGGCCCATTTCCTGCGCAGAGGCGAATATGAACAGGCCGTGAGGCATGCCTGGCAGAGCGCCGATGACGCGCTGTTCCAGTCCGTGCTGAGCGCCTGTTGCGGGGCCTGGCTGGCCAGCGGCGAGTTCGCCGCCATCATCCACTGGCTGGGGCGGCTCCCCGAAGAGCGGCTGCGCGGCGACCCGCGCCTGCTGCTGTGCCTGGTGGAGGCACTGACCCTGTCGAGGCGTTTCCACCAGGCCAGCCACCACCTCGCCCAGGCGTGCGCGCTGTCCGCCGATCCGGCCAGCCTGCGCTGCCTGGCCTTCTACCTGCAGCTGTTCCAGCAGGACCGCCACTTCGTGCCCGAGCCCAACTGGGAACGCCTGACCGACACCGAACAGCCGTTGGCCATCCGCGCCCGCGCCCTGGTGATAGGCGCCTATCACCATTTGCTCGGCGGCCGGCTGGCGCGCGCGTTGCGTTTCGCCGTGCAGGGCAAGGAGCTGCTGGCCGAAGCCGGACTGGCGTTCCTGGAAAGCTACGCCGATCTGGTGATCGCCCTCTGCCACCGCCAGGCCGGTCGGGTTGCCCAGGTGCGCCGCGAGGTCAGTGCGGATTTCCAGCGCACCGATCCCTCTCGGCCGGCCTGGGTCAACCGGGCCACGGCCATGGTGGTGGCGCTGTATGAGCAGAATCGCCTGGAGGCCGCCGAACCGCTGTGCGAACAGCTGCTGGCGCGGGTCAGCGCGTCGTCGGCGACCGAGGCCATCGCCACGGTCTATCTCACCCTGTCGCGGCTACTGTTCCGCCGCCAGGCCCACGAGCGGGCGAGCCGTCTGCTGGAGCAACTGGCGGGCCTGCTGCAACTGGGGCAGTACACGCGTTTTTCCAGCCAGTTGATCCAGGAGCAGGCACGCCAGGCCTGGCTGTCCGGGCGCACGGCGCTGCTGGAAAGCCTGGTGCGCCGCTACCGGCTTGACGTGGCGCTGGCCGAGGGCAGCTGGGAGCGGGTGCGCGAGCATGACGAGTGCTGGGAGCGCCGCGGGCTCGCCGTGGTGTACTGGCTCCAGGCGCGCGGCCAGCACGGCCGCGCCGAGCGGGTGCTGCGGGTGCTGCTGGAAGCGCTGCGGCGTGGCGAGCTGCGGGCGCGGCAGCTGATCGTCGAGGCCAACCTGCTGACGCTGCTGGCGCGCCAGCACGACGACGCCGAACAGTTGAGTGCGCTGGTGCGCCTGGTCGAGGAGTACGGGCTGGTCACCATCAACCGCTCGGTGTTCGACGAGGCGCCGGGGTTCGGCGAAGGGGTGTTCGGGCTGCTCGATGCGACCGGGCTGGACATCCCCGAACGCTATCGGCAGCTGTTCGGCGAGTTCCTGGCCCCCCGGCCGCCGGCGCAGCGGCCCTGGCTGACCGGCCTGCTCACCGGCAAGGAAGTGGAGATCTTCGACTGCCTGCTGCAGGGGCTCTCCAACACCGAGATCAGCGTGCGGACCGGCATTGCCCTGTCCACTACCAAGTGGCACCTGAAGAACATCTACGCGAAGCTCAACGTGGCCAACCGCACCGAGGCGATCCTCTGTGCGCGGCCGCGCTCCGTTTCCTGACGAGCTGCAGGCCCATGCGCCCTTTCCCCTCCCTGGGGAGGGGGGCAGCCCCTGGCCTCCCTTCCTAAGCTGGTGCCGCCGAACCGCTCGGCACCACACAATAAAAACAAGGGAGATACTGCATGTCCGTCTGGGTAACATGGCCAGCCCTCACCAAGCTGGGAACGCTAGGCATCTTCGCAGGCCTGATCACGCTCGCGATGGAGCGCGAGGCGCTGTTCGAAAACAACCTCATCGACGTAGAAAACTACGAGCGCCACAACGCCGATATCACCTGCGACCCGCGAAGCGAGATCGCACGTACCGAAGACGGCACCTGTAACATCCTGTCCAACCCATCCGAAGGTTCCGTGTACATGCGCTTCAGCCGTAACGTCGGCCTGAGCGCGGCACACGCCGAAACCGACACGCTGCTGACACCCAACCCGCGAGAGGTCAGTAACGTCCTGATGGCGCGCGACGAGTTCAAGCCCGCGCCCAGCCTCAACTTCATCGCCGCTGCATGGATCCAGTTCATGATCCACGACTGGTTCGACCACGGCCCGAACGCCGAAGCCGATCCGATTCAGATTCCGCTGCCGGCCGGCGACCCGCTCGGCTCCGGCACCATGTCGGTACGCCGTACCCAGGCCGACCCTAGCCGCACCCCGGATGAAGCCGCCCTGCCGCAGACCTTCCGTAACCACAACACCCACTGGTGGGACGGTTCGCAACTCTACGGCAGCAGCAAGGAAGCCAGTGACAAGGTCCGTTCCTTCGTGGATGGCAAGCTGAAGATCGATGCCAACAACCGCCTGCCCCGCGAGTTCGTCAGCGGCAAGCCGGTCACCGGCTTCAACGAGAACTGGTGGCTGGGCCTGAGCATGTTGCACCAGCTATTCACCCTGGAGCACAACGCCATCGCCGACCGGCTGAAGGCCCGCTACCCGGACAAGGATGACCAGTGGCTGTACGACAAGGCCCGTCTGATCAACTCCGCGCTGATGGCCAAGATCCACACCGTGGAATGGACGCCGGCGGTGATCGCCAACCCGGTGACCGAGCGCGCCATGTACTCCAACTGGTGGGGCCTGCTGGGCCAGGGCGGCCCGCGTAGCGATTTCCAGGAGGAAGTCCGCAAGCTGCGTGAGGATCTGGCCAAGTCCGACTCCTTCATCACGCGTATCCTGGGCTTTGACCCGAACCTTTCCGACGGCGTGGGCAACAGCGCCATCGACCACGCTCTGACCGGCATCGTGGGCTCGGCCGCCACCAACAACTACGGCGTGCCGTTCAGCCTGTCGGAGGAATTCGTCGCGGTTTACCGCATGCACCCGCTGATGCGCGACAACATCGAGGTGTATGACATCGGTTCGAACCTGGTTTCGCGCACCATTCCGCTGCAGAACGCCATCGACCGCGAGGCTGAGAACCTGCTGGCCGCCGAGCGTCCGGAGCGCCTCTGGTACTCCTTCGGCATCACCAACCCCGGCTCGCTCACCCTCAACAACTACCCGGGTTTCCTGCGCGACCTGTCCCTGCCGCTGGTAGGCAACGTCGACATGGCGACCATCGATGTGCTGCGTGACCGGGAGCGCGGCGTGCCGCGCTACAACGAGTTCCGCCGCCAGATTGGCCTGAATCCGATCACCAAGTTCGAGGACCTGACCAAGGATCCGGAAACCCTGGCCAACCTGAAACGCCTGTACAACAACGATATCGAGCAGATCGATGCATTGGTCGGCCAACTGGCCGAAACCGTGCGCCCGGATGGCTTCGCCTTTGGTGAAACCGCCTTCCAGATCTTCATCTCCGCAGCCTCGCGCCGCCTGATGGCTGACCGCTTCTACACCCAGGACTACCGCCCCGAGGTCTACACCCAGGAAGGTATCGACTGGGTCGAGCACACCACCATGGTGGACGTCCTGAAGCGCCACAATCCCCAGCTCAACAGCAGCCTGGTGGGCGTTGAGAACGCGTTCAAGCCCTGGGGCCTGAACATCCCGGCGGACTACGAGAGCTGGCCGGCGGCCAACAAGATGGAGAACCTCTGGGTCAACGGCGCCCTGCGTACCCAGTACCAGGACGGCGAACTGCCCCCGCTGGTGCCGGTCGATGTCGGCGGCCTGATCGGCTCCATCCTCTGGGACAAGGTGAAGAAAAATAGCGACGTCGCGCCGGTCGGCTACTCCAAACCGATCCACCCGCATGGGGTGATGGCCAAGGTGCGTTTCGTGCCGACTGCCAACAACGGCTATACCGGCCTGTTCGCCAGCGGTTCAGACCATAGCCTGCTGCGCCTCTCCGTTACCGGCGATCCGGCCGATCGCGGCTTCGCGCCTGGCCTGGCCTGGAAAGCCTTCGTGGATGGCCAGCCGTCGAAGAACGTCTCGGCGCTGTACACCCTGTCCGGCCAGGGCGGCAACTACAACTTCTTCGCCAACGAGCTCTCGCAGTTCGTTCAGACCGAGGCGAACGAAACCCTGGGCACCACGATCCTGTTCTCGGCGGTCACCCTGAAGCCGACCCTGCTGCGGGTCGACGACATGGCCAAGGTCAAGCAGGACGGCAGCGCTGTCAGCAGCCCCAAGGCGCCGACGCAGATCTACTTCGTGCCGCGCGCCGAGGTGAAGTCGCGATTCGCCAGCACGCCGCACGATTTCCGCGAGGATCTGCTGAGCATCGAGGAAGGCACCAAGCTGTATGACGTGTACGCCACCTCGATGGAAATCAAGACCTCGATCCTGCCGTCGCTGAATCAGCGCTATGCCAACGAGCGCCGCAGCAGTGCGCGCAAGATCGGCGAAATCGAGCTGACCTCGCCCTTCATCGCCTCGGCCTTCGGCGACACCGGTGTGTTCTTCAAGCACCAGCGCCACGAAGACAAGTAACGCAACAGGCGGTACCACAAGCCCCGGCAATGCCGGGGCTTTCTTATGGGCGGCCTTTTTGGGTGAAACGCGCCGGCTGGCTACGCGGACTGGTAGGAGCGACTTCGGTCGCGAGTTCCTGGGCCGGGCTCCCACAGGAGCATCGCGGCTGAAGCCGCCTACAGACAGCGGAGCCAGGCGAAGCACCCCAACCTGGCCGGCTGCACGGATCCGTGGGAGCGACTTCAGTCGCGAGCTTCTGGCCTGGGCCCGCATAAGAGCATCGCGGCTGAAGCCGCGCCCAGCGGGCCTGGCGAGGTTTGCGGTTACTGCCGCAGGTCCACCGGCCGCTCGCCCAGGCCATCGAACAGCAGGTGCTCGCTGGGCGGCAGCACGGCGTTGCGGCCGTCGTTGCCCAGTACGCGGATATCGCCGTACTTGCGACCGGACAGCGCCGCCAGGCCGGCGGCATCGCGGACCACGCTGGGACGCAGGAACACCATCAGGTTGCGCTTGACATGCGTGTCCTTGGTGGAGCGGAACAGGCGGCCGAGCAGCGGGATGTCGCCGAGCAGCGGCACCTTGGATTCGCTGCGTGTCACGTCGTCCTGGATCAACCCGCCGAGCACCACCACCTGGCCGTCCTCGGCGAGGATGGTGCTCTTGATGGCGCGCTTGTTGGTGATCAGGTCGACCGCCCGCGCGGTCAGGCTGGCGCTGGGTGCGATGGAGGAAATTTCCTGCTCGATCTCCAGGCGCAGGGTGGCGCCTTCGTTGATGTGCGGCGTGACCTTGAGGGTGACGCCGATGTCCTGCCGCTCGATGGTGGTGAACGGATTACCGGCCCCGGAGGCATCGGTGGTGTAGGAACCGGTCTGGAAGGGCACGTTCTGGCCGACGAGGATTTCCGCGCGCTGGTTGTCCAGGGTCAGCAGGCTGGGCGTGGACAGCAGGTTGCTCTTGCTGTTCGACGACAGCGCGGTGATCAGCGCGCCGAAACTGTCGGTGCCCAGGCCGATGATGGCGCCGTCCGGCAGGCTCTCCGGCACGCTTTCATCCTGCAGGCTCTGCAGCAGGGAGCCGACCGACAGGCCGGTATTGGCGAAGTTCACTCCGCCGAGCCCGCCGGTGCTGCCGCGCGCATCGATGGCCCACTGCACGCCCAGGGCGTCGGCGATATCGCCGGACACCTCGACAATCGCCGCCTCCACCAGTACCTGGGCGCGCGGCACGTCGAGCTGGCGCACGACGTCCTCCAGGGTGTTCACGGTTTCCGGTTCGGCCAGCAGGATCAGTGCGTTGAGGCTTTCGTCGGCGCGGATCAGCATGTTGTTCGGGCGGCTGGCCGCCGCTGCGCCGCTGCCTTCCGGGCTGGCCATGCCTGCCGCCAGTTCGCCGAGGGTGGCGGCCAGGGTCTTGGCGTCGTTGTGGCGCAGACGAATCACCCGGGTGTTGGCCGAACGCACGCTGGGCGTGTCCAGCGCCCGGGCCATGGTGGCCAGCTTGGCGCGCGCGGCCGGCGGGCCCAGCAGGATCAGGCGGTTGGTTCGCCCGTCGGCGATCACCTGGGTGCCGCTGGCGCCGCCGGCCTGGCCCCGGGCGATGGCGGCGTTGAGGGTTTCCGCCGCGTCCATTACCCAGGCGTGCCGCAGGTTGAGCACGCTGTAGTCCTTCTCGTTCTTCTGGTCCAGCTGGCGGATCAGTTCCTCCAAGCGGGCGATGTTGGCGCGCCGGTCGCTGATGATCAGCGCGTTGCTGCTGGGCACGGCCGCCAGGTGGCCATACTGCGGCACCAGCGGGCGGATCAGCGGCAGCAGCTCGCTGGCAGCGTTGTGCTGCACCTGGATCAGGCGGGTCTCCAACTGGTCGGCCAGCGCCGCCGGCGCGCCGGCCTCGGCCTTGGCGTCGGCGTTGGGCACGATGCGCGCCTGGTCACCCTGGGGGATGACGGTAAAGCCGTGGGTGGACATCACCGAGAGAAACAGCTGGTAGGCCTCCCGGCTCGACAGGCGCGCCTGAGAGACCACGCTCACCTGGCCCTTCACGCGCGGGTCGACGATGAAGGTTTCCCCGGTGATCTCCGCCACCTGGTCGATGAACTCGCGGATGTCGGCATCCTTGAGGTTGATGGTCCAGTATTCGGCGGGCGGGCCATCCGCGACGGCGGCTGTCTGGGCCATGGCGGACAGGGAAAGGAACGAAGCCAGCAGCAGGCCGGCCAGGCGGAGGGCGAGGGGAGAGCGCGGCATCGGTCAGTCGCTTTGCGTGGGGGAGTCGGTAGGAGGCGGAAGCACATCAGCCTCGGCGGTGTTGCCCTGGATGCGCTGGCGCAGGGTGGCCATGCGTTCGCGCAGCTGTCTGAAGCGTTCTTCCTGCAGCATGGCCAGCTGTTCGCTGCTGGCGGCCGGGGCCTCAGCCGCTGCCGAGGCGGGAACGGCTGAGACGCCGCTGCCGGCCATCGCCTGTCGGCGGCGGGGGAAGGGCAGGGTTTCCAGTTTTCCGTTGCGGTCGATTTCCACCCGATCCGGGTAGACCGCATGCAGGCGCACGCCCGGCTCCAGCTGGCTGTTCACCGTCTGGCGCCGGGCCGGGCCGCCATCGCGCTGGATGATGGCGCGCGAGCGCGCCGGGTCCGGATGCACGAAGCTGCCATGCAGGGTCAGGCGCAGGGTGGTGGCGGGCGGCGCCACCGGTGCGGCGCGCGGCGGTAGGCCGAACAGGTTGGCCAGTTGTCGCGGCGCGACGCTGGTGATCGGCGCCTGCGGGCGGGGCAGTGCGACCACCGGCTCGCTGCGCAACAGGTTCAGCCAGGCGCTGCCGCGCCAGGCCAGATGAACGGCGGTGCCCAGCAGCAGGACGATGGCGAGCAGAAGCGGGGCCTGCAGCGACCACCAGTGCGCATTGCCGAATCGGGACAAGAAAGGCTCCCTGCACGTGTTCTTGTTATGGGTCCGTGGGTGGCGAATCGAGCATAGACGGCCGTCGTAGAGCGACAAGCCGAACTTTGGGCGAGTCGCACGGCGGTGCGCGAACGGGCGGCGAAAAATCGTCTAGAACCTATAGGCCATGCCTGTCGAGGGACCGACCGATGACCCAGCCCGCACCTTCGCCGCCGCGCCGGCTGCCGTTCAGTTATGCCCGCCGGCATGGGGTGCTGCTGCTGGAGGATCCGCAGCCCGCTTGCCTGGGGTTCCGTCCCGGTGTCGAGCCGCTCGCCCTGGCCGAGGCCCGGCGCTTCGCCGGTCGCCGCTTGCCGTTGCGCCCGCTGTCTGCCGAGGAATTCGAACGTCTGTTGGCCGGCACCTACCAGCAGGATGCCAACTCCATGCAGCTGGCCGAGGACCTGGGGGACAGCCTGGACCTGGCCGCCCTGGCCGAGCAGGTGCCGGAAACCGAGGACCTGCTGGAGCAGGAGGATGACGCGCCGATCATCCGCCTGATCAACGCCATTCTCGGCCAGGCAATCCGCGAGAACGCCTCGGACATCCACCTGGAAACCTTTGAGAAGCGCCTGGTGGTGCGCTTCCGTGTCGACGGCCTGCTGCGCGAGGTGCTGGAACCGAGACGCGAGCTGGCGGCGCTGCTGGTGTCGCGCATCAAGGTCATGGCGCGCCTGGACATCGCCGAGAAGCGCATCCCCCAGGACGGGCGCATCTCGCTGCGCATCGCCGGGCGCGAGGTGGACATCCGCGTGTCCACCCTGCCGTCGGCCAACGGCGAGCGGGTGGTGCTGCGTCTGCTCGACAAGCAGGCCGGGCGCCTGAGCCTGGCGCACCTGGGCATGAGCGAGCGCGACCGCCTGCGCATGGAGGAGACGGTGCGCAAGCCGCACGGCATCCTGCTGGTCACCGGCCCTACCGGCTCGGGCAAGACCACCACCCTGTACGCCAGCCTGGTCACCCTCAACGACCGCACGCGCAACATCCTCACCGTCGAGGACCCCATCGAATACCACCTGGAAGGCATCGGCCAGACCCAGGTGAATCCCAAGGTGGACATGACCTTCGCGCGCGGCCTGCGCGCCATCCTGCGCCAGGACCCGGATGTGGTGATGGTCGGCGAGATCCGCGACCGGGAAACCGCCGAGATCGCCGTACAGGCCTCGCTCACCGGCCACCTGGTGCTGTCCACGTTGCACACCAACAGCGCCGTGGGGGCGGTCAGCCGCCTGGTGGACATGGGCGTCGAGCCATTCCTGCTGGCCTCGTCGCTGCTCGGCGTGCTGGCCCAGCGCCTGGTGCGCGTGCTCTGCCCGGAATGCAAGGAAGCCATCACTGCCGACGAGTCGGCCTGCGCGCTGCTCGGCCTGGAGGCGCAGCAGGCACCGGTCATCTACCGCGCCTGCGGTTGCGCCGCCTGCAACCAGCAGGGCTATCGCGGGCGTACCGGCATCTACGAGCTGGTGGTGTTCGACGATGTCATGCGCACCCTGGTGCACAACGGCGCCGCCGAGCAGGAGCTGATTCGCCATGCCCGCCGGCTCGGGCCGGGCATTCGCGAGGACGGCCGGCGCAAGGTGCTCGAAGGCGTGACCACGCTGGAAGAGGTCCTGCGGGTGACCCGCGAGGAATAACCGATGGCCGCTTTCGAATACCTGGCCCTCGACACGCGGGGCCGTCAGCGCAAGGGCATCCTGGAAGCCGACAGCAGTCGCCAGGTGCGGCAGATGCTGCGCGAAAGGGAACTGGCGCCACTGGAGGTCAAGGCCGCGCGGGCCCGCGAGGCCAGCGGCAGCGGCTGGCAGCTGGTGCGTGGCCTGTCGGCGCGCGACCTGGCGCTGCTGACCCGCCAGTTGGCCACCCTGGTTCAGGCCGCGTTGCCGATCGAGGAAGCGCTCGGCGCGGCCGCCGCCCAGGCCGGCTCGGCGCGCATCCAGGCCATGCTGCTGGCGGTGCGCGCCCGGGTGCTGGAGGGCCATAGCCTGGCGGAAGGTCTGAAAGCCTTTCCGGCCGCCTTCCCCGAGCTGTATCGCGCCACGGTGGCCGCCGGCGAGCACGCCGGCCATCTCGGGCCGGTGCTCGAGCGTCTGGCCGACTACACCGAGCAGCGTCAGCAGTCGCGACAGAAGATCCAGTTGGCGCTGCTGTATCCGCTGATCCTGCTGATCGCCTCGCTGGCCATCGTGGGTTTCCTGCTGGGTTACGTGGTGCCGGACGTGGTGCGCGTGTTCATCGATTCCGGGCAGACGCTGCCGGCGCTGACCCGTGGGCTGATCGCGGTCAGCGACGCGGTGCGCGCCTGGGGCTGGCTGGCGCTGCCGCTGCTGTGCGGCGCGCTGTTTGCGGCGCGCCGG
>NZ_JBOY01000065.1:0-18481 GCF_000647775.1 Pseudomonas sp. RL
CAGCTCGCCGCCCTCGCCTGCCGGCGTCTGGCGCCGCACCCGCGGCGGCGCGAAGCGCGAGCGCCGGGTGCCCTCCAGCACGTCCTGCGGCAAGGGACCGTACTTCTCCAGCGCCGCCCGGGCAGCCGCGTTCTGCGCGGCGAAGTCGTCGCGCACCGTGCCGGAATACTGGTATTGCTGGGCCACGGTGAACAGGCTGCGCAGCAGGTGCGCGCCCTCCTCCAGCCAGATATCCAGGGTGTGCCGGTCAATCAGCGCCGTGTGGTGGGCCAGGATCAGCTTGCGCACCACCTCGTCGTATTCGGCGAGCAGGTAGACGGCCATGAAGCCCAGCTGAGCGTTGATGAACAGCGGCAGCTTCACCGGCTGCAGGTTGAGGTTCTCGCCCAGGGACAACGCCGACGGCACCCTGGCCAGGGCTTCATCCACCTGCTGACGCAGCAGCTGCAGCCTGGAACGGGTCTGCTCCAGCTTCTCCTCGATACGCAGCATCCACCAGTCGCTGTAGGGGTCGTCCTGCTCCGCCCCGCGCTTCATGCGGTTCACGCTGGCGACAAAGGCGCTGAGGCCGATGATGCCCGGGCGCTCCGCGCTGGGCGCCCGGCCGCGCCATACCCGGGCGGCGTGGTGGGTGTGCAGCGTCAGCGAGATGGCGCTGCGCAGCGAGCCGAGGTTGAGCTGCAGGGAGTCGTTGGCCATGGGCGGGTCACGAAGTGGGGGAACGTGCCGCCAGACTGGGCAGGATATGGAAGGCGTGCAGTCGGTAAACTGCAGCAGGGCCCGCCGCTTTGTGCGCTCGCCCGCAAGGCTATACCACTGGTATAGCCGCGGCCTGCCGCCAGCCCGGTCACTTGCGCCGCAGCAGGTCCCGCAACTGCGCGATGTGCTGGCGGACCGCTTCGGGCTCGGCCGGTTTGGCGGCAGGCCTCGGCTCTTCAACCGGCGGCGGCGCCGGGCTGTGCGACGCGCATTGCGCCTGGCCTGCCCAGGCCCTGAATTCACCCCGCGCCGCCTTCTGGATGATGCCGAACAGGTAGCCGGCGGGGTTGCGGATACTGCTGCGCCGGCAGCGGGCGTCCCACTCGTCGAGCACCGCCTGGCGATCGCTGGCGTCGAGGCGCTGCAAGGCGGCCAGCGCGCCGTGCCGCTGTTCCGCCTGCAACCTGCCGAAGCGCTCGGGAAGGCGCAATGACTGGTCCTCGCGGCTGCCCGACGCCGTAGTACGTACTTCTTTTGTGGCTTGTACTGTACGGTCCCGCTTCGGATTCGGTAGCAAGACGGGTGGTGCGGCTTGCGGCCCTGCTTCGGATGCCGAAGGCAGGTCGTTCGGATTCCGAAGCCAGTCAGTCCGCCCCGCTTCGGATTCGGAAATGGTCTTCATGCGCTGGGCCAGCACCTGCAGGCGGGTCGGCAGGGACTGTTCGGAAATCCGAGGATCCTCACCGATTTCCTGCAGGGTGTGCCATCCCACGCGCTGGACGACCTTGCTGGCATGCCCCAGCGCCTGGCTGAGCAGCCCGAGGTATTCGGCATCCAGTTGCATGGCTTCCCACGGCGACAGCGGCTCGTCGTGCAGCACGTAGAGATTGCCCTGAAGGCGGCCGCTGCGGGCGTCGCGGCGGCGGCGCACCAGGCTCAGCCAGCGCGTCAGGCGCAGCACTGTCAGGGCGCGGGCGATGGTTTCGCAGGAAGCCCGGGCGCCGCATGGCATGGTCGCCAGGAAGGGGCGCAACTGCTCGTAGCTGGGGAAGGCGGTCACACCCTCGCCCGTGATGTGCAGGCGCAACACCTGCCAGGCGTTGCGCTCCAGAGGCGTCAGCCTGGGATCCAGCAGCAAGCCGCGCGGAGTGCTCTCGTGACGGTTGCCGCTGAACAGAAAGCCATCCGGGCCGGACTTACCGGACCCGACCGGCCCGCCGCGATCAACCGGCGGAGTGGCCACTATCCGGACACCAGGCCCTGCTCGATCCACTGCTGCACGGTGGCCCACACCACCGACAGCGGCAGCGCTATGGCTTGCGCCACGTCCAGGGTCATCAGCAGCAGCCCGTGGGTGTCATCGAGTGGCTGCTGGCGGCGTTGCAGCTCCGGCTGCCAGCGATGCCAGAGCTCGATTTCCTGCGCCTCGCTCAGCACGGGATGGCGCCCCTTGCGCTTGGGCAGGCCGAGCACCGCGCGGCGCAACGCCACCTCCTGGTGGGTCAGGCCGTAGAACTGGCTGACCAGCTCGGTGCTGGCCCCGGCCCGCAGCATGCGATCGATGATCGCCACCTCCTGCTCGACCTGCCGGACCTGCTGCAACAGCCGCCGCAGGACCTCGCGATTGACCGTGACCGTGCACCAGGGCACCCGGGCATTGACCAGCATGCTGACCAGCTCGGGGTGCTTGAGCGCATCCAGGTCGCGCTCGGCAAAGCCCATGGCTAGGCAGCGCCGTAGCTGGCCGTTGCGCAGATCCTGCAGGGCCTGATTGATCACCGCCTGGTTCAGGGGATGGGATATGGACATGCCAGCCGCCTCTCAGCAAACGTGAACCGCAGCGGTGCCTTCTTGCGGCACCTCAAGTTCCAGCACCCGGCGCGCCAGGCGCAGCACCCTGAACAGCTTGATCAGTCCCGCATCGCTGAGCCGCGCCACCCGGGTTTCCCCGGCGCCGAGCAGCAGCGCGGCGAGGTGGTCTGCGGGTAGCCCCGGCAACGCAACGGTGGAATCCGCCGAACCACTCAAGGCCGACAGCAGGCCGAACAGCGGCCGGGCTTCCGCCTGAATCGCCACGTCTCGACAGCGGTAGCCAATACCCTCAGCGCTCGCCTCGATGCCGGCATCCAGATCGGCTTCCGCGGCGATCTCTTGGGCCAGTTGCGCGATGTGCACGCGCAACGCGCCCGGCTCATCCAGCGCGGGCGCGATGAACCAGATATTTGGGATGGGATCCAGCCCGTCCGCCGGAGCGGGGATCGGCTGCTCGCCTGTGCTGGCAAAATCGGCCAGCGGTTCGCCCAGGTGTTCGGCGGTCAATTGCTGGATGGCGCGCAAACGCTCGGTGCCGGCTCCGGGCGAGACACTGTGGATCTCCCGGATCTCGGCGCCCGCCGACTCGCCGGGCTGCGTCTGGGCAGGCGGATCGAAACACTCGCTATCGGCTGTCTGGCGGGCCGGCGCAACCGGCCAGGGCGATGCATCGGCCGGTGGTGACAGCTGCGGCGGTGCCACCGGACTCGTCGGTTCCTGGAGCAGCGCCTGCTGCCAGTTCTCACCCTCTTCCAGCTCCAGCGCCAGGGTGTCGTAGTCGGACTCCAGCAGCCCGGCCAACTGACCGAGCAGCTCGTCCTGGACACGTTGCACGGAAAGCCCGTCCACCACGCCATCGAACTGTGCCAGCACGTCCTGAAACACCTCGGTGAACGCCGATCCCGGCCGCCGCCGCGTGGCGCGCCGGTCCCAGAGTCGCTGGGCAGCCTTGCGCAACAGGGTCAGGCGTTCGATCTGCGGCCGCCCAAGCCCGCCATAGAGCAGATTGGGGATCGCCGGCAGCAGATAGGTCACCGCCTCGCGCATGCGACTGATGTGTGGCTGTGGCACCGGGTAGCCGTCGGCGGTCAGCCGCCGGGACAGTTCGGACTGCGACAGCGCCCGGCCCGTCTCGGCTTCGTAGAGCTCACAGGCCTTCTCGACACCCAGGGCCCGCTCGATGAAGGTCAGGCTGCCGCGCAGCTCGTTCTCGGCCAGGTGCCCGGTCAGGGCGACGATCTCGCCGCGCTCCGGCCAGGGGCGAAACAGACATGGGATGCGCAGGAAGCGTTCCTCGCGCGTCTCTGCCCACAGCTCGCGCAGGATCGCCAGACGGGTGTTGCCGCCGTTGCGAATGATGTACTCAGCCTCCCCCGGCCGCCGGGTGATGGCCGGAGGCGAGTCCAGGCCACGCTCGCGTATCGAGGCCTTGATTTCGTCGTAACGGGGATTACGGGTTACGCGCGGGTTGTGCTCGTAGGGACGCAACTGATCGAGCGTCACCACCAGCGGCGTGTCCTCCAGGGACACCGGGGCACTGATCGGCTGTTCACTCATGGCAGCGTTCCTCGTGCTCGGCCTGACGCTCCGCGCGCCGCAGGCGGGCGCGGGCATTGCGCTCGGAGCGATGGTCGCTGGCGGTCGCGCTGCTGTAGATGTGCGGCAGCCCGGGCTTGCAGAACTTCAAATGACCGCCGGGGGTGCGACAGACCTCCCAGCCCTCGGCCAGGGCGAACTCGATCAGTGGCCGTAGCCGGTGATGACCACGGGTCAGCTTGTGCAGACGTGACATGGCTGGGCTCGTCCTTGAGTGGGGTGACGAAGCAGGAAGCGGATCAGCGCCGTTCGGCGAAGCGCTCGGCGATCCACTGTTCCACCTCGTCTGAATCCCAACCCACGGCACGCGAGCCCAGCCGCACGGCCTTTGGAAAGGTACCTCGCTTTATCAGTACGTAGATTTGTGCCCGACGCAAGCCGGTCTTTGCCTCGACTTCCACACGGCGCAGGATGCAGCGCTCGCCCGGTAGCAGGTTGTTCAACATGATGGTCACTCCTTTCGCGCCAAGGCGCGGTTGTAGGTGACCCTTATTGAAGAGACGCCAGAGGCGAAATCCACGGCAAATGCAGTTTGGGCGACTGCAGTTACATAGGCCCTGAGTCTGGATCCGTGGCAAAAATCAGGCGTTTGGCCTGAGCAAACTTGCCCCGCAAGGTGCGCGCGGTCATGCCCATAAACTTGTCAAAGTGGGCCTCCAAGGCACTGACAATGGCCTCCTGTGTCTTGAAGCAGGAGTAAGGCTTGCCGCCTGGTGATTTACCCAACAGCAGGAAAAGCAAGCCACCGATGATGTGCAGGAAGGTTTTTTCAGCGCGGTCGCTGATGGGGCAAGCGACACCGGCGGGGATGGCGGCAGCCTGTTTGATTAACGCCTCCTGGTGCTGCTCCAGATACTGGAGTCGGGTCCGGTACTGGCAGATCTCTGCGCGCAGCGCCTCGCGTTCAACCAGCATCGCCTGGCCGGCCTCGAAGGTAATGATCGGGTGAATGTTGCGCTCGCTGCGACTGAACAGGAACGCCGGGCGCTGCGTGGGAAAGTGACGCACCATCCACTTTCTCAGATCCACGTGACGGATGGTTAGCTCCGAAGAATCCAGAAGGTCGGGATCGTTGCTGGTAACACCCGCCCTGCCGTAGGGCAGATCACCATTCTGGATGGCATCGTACAGGAGCTCTGTGCGCGCCCGGAGTTCTGAGCCGCGCGGGCAATTTAGACTGCGCGGAAAAGTTCTGGGCTGCTTCATCGCGGCGAGAATGACACTCTCGTAGCGCAGCAGCCCCAGCCAGCGAATGGCGGCCTCGATGGGACGGTAGTGGGTTTTCGATACTGGTGTTACCTGCATGCCTTGCCTCCTTGGCGTATGCGAACTCCATTACTGAACAAAAAACGTCCAGTAGCTGTAGCTCGCAACGGCGAGAGGTAGCAGGGCGCAGCCTGGCCAAGGAGCTATTCGGTGACTCGCTCGGCAATATGACTGAATGGTCAGTTGATTTTCGTCAAACCAGCCGCCCCGGACCGTCAAGAACGCGTGTTGTCGCGGGGATGCCAAGCGTGCTCTGAGCGAACCAGTCAGTCGTAGCGAGAGGCCGCCCTTCGCAGTGTCTCGTGCATGTAGCTGCGGCGACTCGGGCGCACTGGCACTGCGGGTTATTCGCGCATGGGGCGGTGAGTTGCCGTGGGCTGGGCTTCAGAATGAACCGGCGCCCCATGACACGATGACGGGTCGCAATTAACCTGGTACCGAGTACTCCGCCCACTGCCAGGCAGCCGCACGAGGCAGCCCTTCCCCAGCAGGTCGCCAAGGTGGCGGGTGGCCGTGGCTTTGGAAACCTTCGCCACGGCCTGGTATTGGGACGCACTGATTCCGTCTTCAAAGCCGCGTTCCCCGCCATCAAGCAGGCGGTTGAGCACTTTGATTTGTTCGGCAGACAGGGCCTGGTTCCGGTGGACCTGCCAGAAGCGAGCCTTGGCGAGAACACGGTCGATCCGCGCAAACGCTTGTTCCAGGCTCCTGAGCAGCGTGCCGAGGAACCACTGCAGCCAGGCCGTGATATCCAGGGTGCCCTTCTGGCTGGCTTCAAGGATGCGGTAATAGCCGGCGCGATCGGCGAGGATACTGGCCGACATGGCGTAGAAACGGATGCACTGGGGCTCGCCCTGGGCCAAGGCCAAGTCGGTGATCGCACGGGTCAGACGACCGTTGCCGTCATCGAAGGGATGCAGGGTGACGAACCAGAAATGGGCAATGCCGGCGCGCAGCAAGGGGTCCAGACTGGCATCGCCGAGGCTGCGTTCGAACCAGGCGAGGAAGTCGGCCAGTTGCGCTTCCAACCCCGTGCGTGGCGGTGCTTCAAAGTGCACAGTAGGCCGGTCGATGCGGCCTGAGACCACCTGCATGGGCTCTTCGCCCCGCAGTGCGCCGATGCGTAGGGGGCGGACCAGCAGGCTGTCGTCACTGGGGAACAGCCAGCCATGCCACTTGTACAGTCTCTGCGGATCCAGCGGCTGCTGAAATGCGCGGGTGGCATCCAGTTGCAGTTCCGCCAATCCTTCGGAGCGCGCCGTGGTGCGACCGTCCTCGCTCACCCCCAAGCGCCGCGCCAGGGATGAGCGCACCGAGCCGACATTCAGCTGCTCGCCCTCGATGGCTGAGGAAGTCACGATGTTCTGCAGCATGGCATCCAGGCTGCTCTGTACCTCGGTATCGCTCTCGACCGCGCCGAGCATGCCGAGCAAGAGACCTTGAGCCAGGGTACAGGCGCGTAGCACCGGGGCTAGCGGTTCGGCTTGCCAGGTGAAGTGTGGCCAATCGGGCTGCTGCCAGATCCAGAGGGGTGCGTTCATGGTCTGCTGCTCATCTGTGAGCCGATTAGTCGATCTATTCGGCTCGCCTTTTGAGCCGATAATGCCGCCTATTCGGCTCACTGTCTAATCCGCAAACAGCTTCGGTTCGCCTATTCGAAAAGCCGGCCAGGCTCATCCGGAGCGCGCCCCTCGCGTCCGGCTACGGCGGATTTGGCGGATGATGGACCACTGGGGTACGCAGCGGCTTCCAGCTTGAAGGGGAGCCCGCAGAATTCGGAAAAAATCGTACGCTAAGGTTTTCCGGGCATTCGTAGCGGGCGGAACTTACCGTCTTCCAGCCTGCGGCTCTGCCGCCAGACGTAATCGCCAGTCAGGTTGATGTGCTCCCAGCCCAGCGGCGACAGGTATTGCAGCAGCTCGCCGTCTACCGGCTTGCCCGTGTCGCCCATCGCCTGGGTGGCGCGCTCCAGGTACACCGTGTTCCACAGCACGATGGCCGCCGTCACCAGGTTGAGGCCGCTGGCCCGATAGCGCTGCTGCTCGAAGCTCCGATCCCTGATCTCACCGAGGCGGTTGAAGAACACCGCCCTGGCCAGGGAGTTGCGCGCTTCCCCCTTGTTCAATCCGGCATGCACGCGGCGGCGCAGCTCGACGCTCTGCAACCAGTCGAGGATGAACAGCGTGCGCTCGATCCGGCCCAGCTCGCGCAGGGCCACGGCCAGGCCGTTCTGGCGCGGATAGCTGCCGAGCTTGCGCAGCATCAGCGAGGCGGTGACCGTGCCCTGCTTGATCGAGCTGGCCAGGCGCAGGATGTCGTCCCAATGGGCGCGGACGTGCTTGATGTTCAGGGTGCCGCCGATCAGCGGGCGCAGCGTCGGGTAGGCCTGCACGACCTGCGGCACGTACAGTTTGGTTTCGCCGAGGTCGCGGATGCGTGGCGCGAAGCGGAAGCCCAGCAGGTGCATCAGGGCAAAGACGTGATCGGTGAAGCCGGCCGTGTCGGTGTAGTGCTCCTCGATCCGTAGATCGGACTCGTGGTACAGCAAGCCGTCGAGCACATAGGTGGAATCGCGCACGCCGACATTCACCACGCGGGTGCTGAACGGCGCGTACTGGTCGGAGATGTGGGTGTAGAACAGCCGTCCCGGCTCGCTGCCGTACTTCGGGTTGACGTGCCCGGTGCTTTCGCCCCGGCCGCCTGCGCGGAAGCGCTGGCCATCGGAGGATGAGGTGGTGCCGTCGCCCCAGTGGGCGGCGAAGGCATGGTGGTACTGGTGGTTGACCAGCTCGGCCAGGGCCGCCGAGTAGGTTTCGTCGCGGATGTGCCAGGCTTGCAGCCAGGACAGCTTGGCGTAGGTCAGGCCGGGGCTCGACTCGGCCATCTTGGTCAGCCCGAGGTTGATCGCATCACCGAGGATTGCGGACAGCAGCAACGTCCGGTCTTTGGTCTCGGCACCGTCCTTCAGGTGGGTGAAGTGGCGGCTGAAGCCCGTCCAGTCGTCCACGTCCATCAGCAGTTCGGTGATCTTGATGCGCGGCAGCAACTGGCTGGTCTGGTCGATCAGCGCCTGCGCCCGATCCGGCACCGCAGAATCCAGTGGGGTGATCTTCAGCCCGGACTCGGTGAGGATGGCATCGGGCAACTCGTTGTCCTTGGCCAGGCGGGTGACGATGGCCAACTGCTCGTCCAGCAGCTGTAAACGCTCTTCCAGGTACTGGTCGCTGTTCGGGTTGATCGCCAGGGGCAGGGCCTGCTCGTGCTTGAGCGCGGCGAACTTCTCTGCCGGCAGCAGATAGTCGTCGAAGTCGCGGAACTGCCGCGAGCCTTTGACCCAGATGTCGCCGGAGCGCAGGGCATTTTTCAGTTCGGACAGGGCGCAGATTTCGTAGAAGCGCCGGTCGAGGCCTTCCGGGGTGATCACCAGCGGCTTCCAGCGCGGCTTGATGAAGTCTGTGAGCGCATCGGCCGGCACCTTGCGCAAGTTGTCGGCGTTCATCTCGCGCAGGGTCTGCACGGCTGCCAGCACGCCTTGCGCGGCCGGTGCGGCGCGCAGTTCCAGTACCTCCAGCAGGGCCGGCGTGTAGCGGCGCAGGGTGGCGAAGTTCTCGCCGACCAGGTGCAGATGATCGAAGCCCTCCGGCCGGGCCAGCAGCTCGGCCTCGCTGACGCTCTCGGTGAACTCATCCCAGGGAATCACCGCCTCGATGGCCGCGTAGGGATCGCTGCCGCTTTCCTTGGCTTCCAGCAGAGCCTGGCCGATTTTTGAGTACAGGCGCACCTTGTCGTTGATCGCCTTGCCCTGCTTCTGGAACTGCTGCTGATGCTTGTGCTTCGCGCTGCTGAACAGCTTGACCAGGATACGGTCATGCAAATCGACCAGTTCATCAATCACGGTCGCGGTGCTCTCCAGCACCACGGCGGCCAGGGTCGCGTAACGTCGCTGCGGCTCGAACTTGCCGAGGTCTTTGGGCGTCATCTGCCCACCCTCGCGGGCCAGCTTGAGCAGGCGGTTCTGGTGGATGTGCCGGCCCAGGCCTTCGGGCAAGTCCACCAGCTGAAATGTCTTCAGCCGCTCGATGTGTTCAAGCATGTGCCGGGAGTTGGGTTTCAGCGGTGCCTGTCGCAGCCAGGTCAACCAGGTGATGCTGCTGCCGGCCTTGAGCTTCAACAGCTCGTCCAGCTTGGCCCGATGCGAGTCCGTGAGTGGTTCGACCAGGGCGCGGTAGACCCGCCGATTGGCCCGCGCAATGGCCTCCGAGCAGGCCCGGTCGATCACGCTCAGCGCCGGCAGGATGCGCCGCTTCTGCCGCAGGCTCTCCAGCGCCTGACCGGCCAGCAGCAAGCTCTTGTCGGTTTGCTGGGCCAGCTCGGTCAATTCGCGCACCAGGACGCGGAAGTCCGACAGGCCGAATGGAGCCAGTTGCAGGTAGGTGCGCAGTTCCTGGGCGTGCTCGCGGCGAGTCACGTCCCGCTCGCCGTACTTCGCCCAGCTCGCCGGCTCGGCCTGAACCTGCTTGGCCACCCACAGGATGACCGGCTCGGGCAGCTCGCTGTCGGTGCCCAGCGCATAGCCGGGGTAGCGCAGCAGGCAGAGCTGCACCGCGAAGCCCAGGCGGTTGGCGTCGCCGCGCCGCTGACGGATCAGCGACAGGTCGGAATCGTTGAAGGTGTAGTAGCGGATCAGGTCATCCTGGCTTTCCGGCAACGCAAGCAGGGTGTCCCGCTCCGTGGCCGAGAGGATCAAGCGACGCGGCATGTATCAGTCGTCCGTGCGGAGGTACTGGTAGAGGGTTTCCCGGCTGATGTTGAACTCGCGGGCAAGCTGCGCCTTGGGCTCGCCGGCAGCCGCCCGCTGCCGCAGGGTAGCAGCCTGCTCGTCGGACAGGGCCTTCTTGCGGCCCCGGTACGCGCCGCGCTGCTTGGCCAGGGCGATGCCTTCGCGCTGCCGCTCACGGATCAGGGCGCGCTCGAACTCGGCGAAGGCCCCCATGACCGACAACATGAGGTTGGCCATCGGCGAGTCCTCGCCGGTGAACACCAGGCCTTCCTTCAAGAACTCGATGCGCACACCGCGCTTGGTCAGCTTCTGCACCAGGCGGCGCAAATCATCGAGGTTTCGTGCCAGGCGATCCATGCTGTGCACCACCACGGTATCGCCTTCGCGGACGAAACCGAGCATGGCCTCCAGCTGTGGACGCTGGGTGTCCTTGCCCGAGGCTTTGTCGGTGAACAGCTTGCCGATCTCGACCTGCTCAAGTTGGCGTTCCGGGTTCTGGTCGTAACTGCTGACCCGGACGTAACCGATGCGTTGTCCCTGCAAGATGCCTCCATGGGCTGGATGGGCGGCAGGGCTTACGTTGGTTTTTGGTTCCATTGCGCCCTAAGCCTTGAATTTGTCAGGCTGAAATCTGTGACCTTGGCAAGCAGGTGTCAAAGAATATGAAAGTAGACTCTATTCTGACGGTGCGGCGCGGCCTTTCCTGACATCCAGTTAGGGTATACCCTATCCGTACACCCTGAAAACCGGCTCCCGTGCGTCTGGATAGGGCCGTTGTCGTTTTCAGAAGACGGCTGCACTGAACGTCAGAAGCCGACTGCACTATAGCAGCGGAGGGGTTGGATCCATCAGGCAACGACGGGCTGCTGCCGGCCATCAGCGGACGCAGGGAGGACTTTCCGCAACCGGCCGTTCGATGCGGCACCGATGGCCTTCGCGCAGGGGTAGTGAATCCGCCAGGATTGACTTGCGCTGCCCTACCTCTCACTAGTGAGGGGCGGCAGCGCATCAAGCGGTGAGCGCACTCCGGCACCGCCAACTTTCAGCACATGCGTGTAAATCATCGTCGTAGAGACGTCGGAATGGCCGAGCAGATCCTGCACGGTTCGAATGTCGTAACCGCTGCGGAGCAAGGCCGTCGCGAACGAGTGGCGGAGGGTGTGCGGTGTGGCGGGCTTCGTGATGCCTGCTTGTTCTACGGCACGTTTGAAGGCGCGCTGAAAGGTCTGGTCATACATGTGATGGCGACGCACGACACCGCTCCGTGGATCGGTCGAATGCGTGTGCTGCGCAAAAACCCAGAACCACGGCCAGGAATGCCCGGCGCGCGGATACTTCCGCTCAAGGGCGTCGGGAAGCGCAACGCCGCTGCGGCCCTCGGCCTGGTCCTTCAGCCACCATGCCCGTGCACGCGACAGCTGCTCGCGCAGGCTGGGTGCCAAGCTCTCGGGTAACATCAAGGCCCGATCCTTGGAGCCCTTGCCCTCCCGCACGATGATCGTGCCGTGATCGAAATCCAGATCCTTGACCCGCAGTTGCAAACCCTCACTGATCCGCATGCCCGTTCCATACAGAAGCTGGGCGAACAAACGATGCTCGCCTTCCAGAAAACCGAGGATGCGAACCACTTCATCCGGGGTCAGCACCACCGGCAAGCGCCGCGACGGCCGAGGTCTTCCGATCTCCTGAAGCCAGGGCAGATCCGTGCACAGCACCTTGCCGTAGAAGAACAGCAAGGCCGCCAATGCCTGACGATGCGTGGAGACCGAAACCTTGCGCTCGTTCGCCAGCCAGGACAGAAATGCCTCGACTTCGCTGCTGCCCAAGGTTGCCGGGTGACGCACACCGTGGAAACGGATGAAGGCACGAACCCAGTGGACATAAGCCTGTTCGGTTCGTAAGCTGTAATGCAAGTAGCGTATGCGCTCACGCAACTGGTCCAGAACCTTGACCGAACGCAGCGGTGGTAACGGCGCAGTGGCGGTTTTCATGGCTTGTTATGACTGTTTTTTTGTACAGTCTATGCCTCGGGCATCCAAGCAGCAAGCGCGTTACGCCGTGGGTCGATGTTTGATGTTATGGAGCAGCAACGATGTTACGCAGCAGGGCAGTCGCCCTAAAACAAAGTTAACCTCTGAGGAAGAATTGTGAAACTATCACTAATGGTAGCTATATCGAAGAATGGAGTTATCGGGAATGGCCCTGATATTCCATGGAGTGCCAAAGGTGAACAGCTCCTGTTTAAAGCTATTACCTATAACCAATGGCTGTTGGTTGGACGCAAGACTTTTGAATCAATGGGAGCATTACCCAACCGAAAGTATGCGGTCGTAACACGTTCAAGTTTTACATCTGACAATGAGAACGTATTGATCTTTCCATCAATTAAAGATGCTTTAACCAACCTAAAGAAAATAACGGATCATGTCATTGTTTCAGGTGGTGGGGAGATATACAAAAGCCTGATCGATCAAGTAGATACACTACATATATCTACAATAGACATCGAGCCGGAAGGTGATGTTTACTTTCCTGAAATCCCCAGCAATTTTAGGCCAGTTTTTACCCAAGACTTCGCCTCTAACATAAATTATAGTTACCAAATCTGGCAAAAGGGTTAACAAGTGGCAGCAACGGATTCGCAAACCTGTCACGCCTTTTGTACCAAAAGCCGCGCCAGGTTTGCGATCCGCTGTGCCAGGCGTTAAGGCTACATGAAAATCGTACATTACGAAGCGAATGCACCATGGATAGGAAGAATGAAATGCCCAAACCCAAAGTGTGGGAAGGAAACTCCTGCCTGGCAATCGAGCGGCATGAGCGACAGTTGCCCGCATTTTTTCTGTGATACTTGCTCGAATGTAATCCATAGAGAGCAGGACCATGCATTACTGTATGAAAATGAAATCAATCAAGAGCTCTTGGATCGAATAGCAGCAACTCTTCCAGATTGCCCTTGCGGGGGTAGGTTTGTTCCTGGTGCAAACCCAAAGTGTCCGAGTTGCAAGACCGAGTACGTGCACCAATGGGATGCAGTGAAAAGGTTGAATGTACCTTTTATGCCAATCTTGGATGGTTCCTGCTTGATTCGAGATAGGCTGTATTCGTATGAAGTATGCATTGGTTCTAAACCAAAATACTGGTGGCGTTTGTTCACAAATGCCTTAACAAGTTTAGGCAAGGGACGCTCCTGACGTCGCGCCCCTGCTAAAAGCGTTAGATGCACTAAGCACATAATTGCTCACAGCCAAACTATCAGGTCAAGTCTGCTTTTATTATTTTTAAGCGTGCATAATAAGCCCTACACAAATTGGGAGATATATCATGAAAGGCTGGCTTTTTCTTGTTATCGCAATAGTTGGCGAAGTAATCGCAACATCCGCATTAAAATCTAGCGAGGGCTTTACTAAGCTTGCCCCTTCCGCCGTTGTCATAATCGGTTATGGCATCGCATTTTATTTTCTTTCTCTGGTTCTGAAATCCATCCCTGTCGGTGTTGCTTATGCAGTCTGGTCGGGACTCGGCGTCGTCATAATTACAGCCATTGCCTGGTTGCTTCATGGGCAAAAGCTTGATGCGTGGGGCTTTGTAGGTATGGGGCTCATAATTGCTGCCTTTTTGCTCGCCCGATCCCCATCGTGGAAGTCGCTGCGGAGGCCGACGCCATGGTGACGGTGTTCGGCATTCTGAATCTCACCGAGGACTCCTTCTTCGATGAGAGCCGGCGGCTAGACCCCGCCGGCGCTGTCACCGCGGCGATCGAAATGCTGCGAGTCGGATCAGACGTCGTGGATGTCGGACCGGCCGCCAGCCATCCGGACGCGAGGCCTGTATCGCCGGCCGATGAGATCAGACGTATTGCGCCGCTCTTAGACGCCCTGTCCGATCAGATGCACCGTGTTTCAATCGACAGCTTCCAACCGGAAACCCAGCGCTATGCGCTCAAGCGCGGCGTGGGCTACCTGAACGATATCCAAGGATTTCCTGACCCTGCGCTCTATCCCGATATTGCTGAGGCGGACTGCAGGCTGGTGGTTATGCACTCAGCGCAGCGGGATGGCATCGCCACCCGCACCGGTCACCTTCGACCCGAAGACGCGCTCGACGAGATTGTGCGGTTCTTCGAGGCGCGGGTTTCCGCCTTGCGACGGAGCGGGGTCGCTGCCGACCGGCTCATCCTCGATCCGGGGATGGGATTTTTCTTGAGCCCCGCACCGGAAACATCGCTGCACGTGCTGTCGAACCTTCAAAAGCTGAAGTCGGCGTTGGGGCTTCCGCTATTGGTCTCGGTGTCGCGGAAATCCTTCTTGGGCGCCACCGTTGGCCTTCCTGTAAAGGATCTGGGTCCAGCGAGCCTTGCGGCGGAACTTCACGCGATCGGCAATGGCGCTGACTACGTCCGCACCCACGCGCCTGGAGATCTGCGAAGCGCAATCACCTTCTCGGAAACCCTCGCGAAATTTCGCAGTCGCGACGCCAGAGACCGAGGGTTAGATCATGCCTAGCATTCACCTTCCGGCCGCCCGCTAGCGGACCCTGGTCAGGTTCCGCGAAGGTGGGCGCAGACATGCTGGGCTCGTCAGGATCAAACTGCACTATGAGGCGGCGGTTCATACCGCGCCAGGGGAGCGAATGGACAGCGAGGAGCCTCCGAACGTTCGGGTCGCCTGCTCGGGTGATATCGACGAGGTTGTGCGGCTGATGCACGACGCTGCGGCGTGGATGTCCGCCAAGGGAACGCCCGCCTGGGACGTCGCGCGGATCGACCGGACATTCGCGGAGACCTTCGTCCTGAGATCCGAGCTCCTAGTCGCGAGTTGCAGCGACGGCATCGTCGGCTGTTGCACCTTGTCGGCCGAGGATCCCGAGTTCTGGCCCGACGCCCTCAAGGGGGAGGCCGCATATCTGCACAAGCTCGCGGTGCGACGGACACATGCGGGCCGGGGTGTCAGCTCCGCGCTGATCGAGGCTTGCCGCCATGCCGCGCGAACGCAGGGGTGCGCCAAGCTGCGGCTCGACTGCCACCCGAACCTGCGTGGCCTATACGAGCGGCTCGGATTCACCCACGTCGACACTTTCAATCCCGGCTGGGATCCAACCTTCATCGCAGAACGCCTAGAACTCGAAATCTAACGTCCGTTCGGGCATCGAGGTCCATGTCGGGGTGGGACGGGCCCGTGGCTTCAAGATCACTTGCAGTCCGACCGCGATGTCTTGGTTGCGCGAGAGGTTGTCGATATCCTCCACTTCCATCATCAACCCTGGATAATGCCGCCGCCGTCATCGCCGCCGACGCCCGTGCCGGGCTTTTCGGGCCTGTCAGGCTTGCTCGGCCTTCAGCCTGCCTGGGCGAGATCTCCGGCGGACGGATTAACGGCGGAGCTTCGCCGCCTTTCGTGCGTGTGAAGGCCGAAGATAGTTCTCTCAAAAACATCCGTTTATGAGAGATACCAAATGTCATTTTCAGAAGACGACTGCACCAGTTGATTGGGCGTAATGGCTGTTGTGCAGCCAGCTCCTGACAGTTCAATATCAGAAGTGATCTGCACCAATCTCGACTATGCTCAATACTCGTGTGGGCTCTGTTGCAAAAATCGTGAAGCTTGAGCATGCTTGGCGGAGATTGGACGGACGGAACGATGACGGATTTCAAGTGGCGCCATTTCCAGGGTGATGTGATCCTGTGGGCGGTGCGCTGGTATTGTCGCTATCCGATCAGCTATCGCGACCTTGAGGAAATGCTGGCGGAACGCGGCATTTCGGTCGACCATACGACGATCTATCGCTGGGTCCAGTGCTACGCCCCGGAGATGGAGAAGCGGCTGCGCTGGTTCTGGCGGCGTGGCTTTGATCCGAGCTGGCGCCTGGATGAAACCTACGTCAAGGTGCGGGGCAAGTGGACCTACCTGTACCGGGCAGTCGACAAGCGGGGCGACACGATCGATTTCTACCTGTCGCCGACCCGCAGCGCCAAGGCAGCGAAGCGGTTCCTGGGCAAGGCCCTGCGAGGCCTGAAGCACTGGGAAAAGCCTGCCACGCTCAATACCGACAAAGCGCCGAGCTATGGTGCAGCGATCACCGAATTGAAGCGCGAAGGAAAGCTGGACCGGGAGACGGCCCACCGGCAGGTGAAGTATCTCAATAACGTGATCGAGGCCGATCACGGAAAGCTCAAGATACTGATCAAGCCGGTGCGCGGTTTCAAATCGATCCCCACGGCCTATGCCACGATCAAGGGATTCGAAGTCATGCGAGCCCTGCGCAAAGGACAGGCTCGCCCCTGGTGCCTGCAGCCCGGCATCAGGGGCGAGGTGCGCCTTGTGGAGAGAGCTTTTGGCATTGGGCCCTCGGCGCTGACGGAGGCCATGGGCATGCTCAACCACCATTTCGCAGCAGCCGCCTGATCGGCGCAGAGCGACAGCCTACCTCTGACTGCCGCCAATCTTTGCAACAGAGCCCGTCACTACACGTTCAGCGAAAGCGACCTCTCCATCATCCGGCAGCGGCGCGGCCCGGCCAATCGGCTGGGCTTCGCGGTGCAGCTCTGCTACCTGCGCTTTCCCGGCGTCATCCTTGGCGCTGATGAGCCACCGTTCCCGCCATTGCTGAGACTGGTCGCCAACCAGCTCAAGGTCGGCATCGAAAGCTGGGACGAGTACGGGCAGCGTGAGCAGACCCGACGCGAGCACCTGGTCGAGCTGCAAACGGTGTTCGGCTTCCAGCCGTTCACGATTGGCCACTACCGGCAGGCTGTCCAGTTGCTGACCGAGCTGGCCATGCAAACCGACAAGGGCATCGTGCTGGCCAGAGCCTTGATCGAGCACCTGCGGCGGCAGTCGGTCATTGTGCCCGCCCTCAACGCCGTCGAGCGGGCGAGCGCCGAAGCGATTACCCGCGCCAACCGGCGTCTCTACGACGCCTTGGCTGAGCCGCTGACGGACGTGCATCGCCGTCGCCTCGACGATCTGCTCAAGCGCCGCGACAACGGCAAGACGACGTGGCTGGCCTGGCTGCGGCAATCCCCGGTCAAACCGAACTCGCGGCACATGCTGGAACACATCGAACGCCTCAAGGCGTGGCAGGCGCTCGACCTGCCCTCCGGCATCGAGCGGCTGGTTCACCAGAACCGGCTGCTCAAGATCGCCCGCGAGGGCGGCCAGATGACGCCCGCCGACCTGGCGAAGTTCGAGCCGCAGCGGCGTTACGCGACCCTGGTGGCGCTCGCCATCGAGGGCATGGCCACCGTCACCGACGAAATCATCGACCTGCATGACCGCATCCTGGGCAAGCTGTTCAATGCCGCCAAGAACAAGCATCAGCAGCAGTTCCAGGCATCCGGCAAGGCGATCAATGCCAAGGTGCGGCTGTTCGGGCGCATCGGCCAGGCGCTGATCGAGGCCAAGCAAGCGGGCCGCGATCCGTTCGCCGCCATCGAGGCCGTCATGTCCTGGGATGCTTTCGCCGAGAGCGTCACCGAAGCGCAGCGGCTCGCGCAACCCGAGGACTTCGATTTCCTGCACCGCATCGGCGAGAGCTACGCCACGCTGCGCCGCTACGCGCCGGAATTTCTCGACGTGCTCAAGTTGCGGGCCGCGCCCGCCGCCAAGGACGTACTCGACGCCATCGAGGTGCTGCGCAGCATGAACAGCGACAACGCCCGCAAGGTGCCCACCGACGCGCCGACCGAGTTCATCAAGCCGCGCTGGCAGAAGCTGGTGATGACCGACACCGGCATCGACCGGCGCTACTACGAACTGTGCGCGCTGTCGGAGCTGAAGAACGCGCTGCGCTCCGGCGACATCTGGGTGCAAGGCTCGCGCCAGTTCAAGGACTTCGAGGACTACCTGGTGCCGCCCGCGAAATTCGCCAGCCTCAAGCAGGCCAGCGAATTGCCGCTGGCCGTGGCCACCGATTGCGACCAGTACCTGCATGACCGGCTGACGCTGCTGGAAACGCAGCTCGCCACCGTCAACCGCATGGCGCTGGCCAACGAGCTGCCGGACGCCATCATCACGGAGTCGGGCCTGAAGATCACGCCGCTCGATGCGGCGGTGCCCGATACCGCACAGGCCCTGATCGACCAGACGGCGATGATCCTACCGCACGTCAAGATCACCGAATTGCTGCTGGAGGTAGACGAATGGACGGGCTTCACCCGGCACTTCGCCCACCTGAAGTCAGGCGACCTGGCCAAGGACAAAAACCTGTTGCTGACCACGATCCTCGCCGACGCGATCAACCTGGGCCTGACCAAGATGGGGTCGTTTGCGGGAGGGGGCGGAATCCTACGCTAAGGCTTTGGCCAGCGATATTCTCCGGTGAGATTGA